>CAYPLM010000045.1:0-10741 GCA_964411575.1 uncultured Oscillibacter sp.
CTCCCGCCTGGCCACCGTTGTTGCCAAGGCGAAGGCCGCCAACATGCCCAACGACAACATCAAGCGCACCATCGACAAGGCGCTCGGCGCGGGCAACACCGACAACTACGAGTCCGTCACCTACGAGGGCTACGGCCCTGGCGGCGTGGCCGTTGTTGTTGAGGCGCTCACCGATAACCGTCAGCGCACGGCGCCCGAAATTCGCCACTACTTTGATAAGTACGGAAAGGGCATGGGCGCGCAGGGCTGCGTGAGTTGGTCGTTCGACCGCAAGGGCGTGATCGTCATCGACAATGAAGAGGGCGACTACGACGAGGATGCCGTGATGATGGACGCACTGGACTCCGGCGCGGCGGACTTCGAGGCCGACGGCCCCATGTTCGAGATCACCACCGATCCCGACGATTTTCCCACCGTGCTCAAGGCACTTGAGGATAAGGGTTACGCTTTCGTCAGCGCGGACGTGTCCCTCGTCCCGCAGACCTACGTCAAGCTTACCGCCGACGAAGACGTGAAGAGCATGGAAAAACTCCTCGACATGCTCGATGACAATGAGGACGTGCAGAACGTCTACCACAACTGGGAGAACGAGGACTAAACAAAAAACAGGTCAGCTTCGCGCCGACCTGTTTTTTATCCAGGAGGAGCAGATGGAACAACTTGACCTGTGCGTGCCCTGCGGCGGCGGGGTGCTGAATATCCGCGTGGGTGCGATTATCAAAAAGGACGGAAGGATTCTCATGGCCGGCGGCGAGGGCCTCGACTATCTTTACACCGTCGGCGGCCGCATCAAATTCGGCGAGACGGCAGAGCAGGCCGTCGTGCGCGAGGTGCTCGAGGAGACCGGCGCCCGCCTTGCGGTCGATCGCCTCGGCTTCATACATGAAAACTTCTTTTATGGTGAGGATCCCAGCAAACGCGGCAAAACGGTCCATGAGATCTCGTTCTTCTTTTATATGAAGGTGCCGGACGACTTCGCCCCCGTGGCCGAGCGCTTTACCGACGGAGGCCGCATGGGCTATCTTCGCTGGGTCGCGCCGGACGAGGACGTCCGCATCTACCCTGCGTTTTTCAAAACGGAATCACTCGAGCCGACGGATACGGTCAAGCATCTGGTCACGGACGAGCGATGAGTGAGGCATGTGCAAGAAAAGAGAAGAGGAGCGGTCTTAGGCCGCTCCTCTTTTGCCGTTATCTGATCTCCCGGCAGAGCACACGCTCGCCGTTTTTTGCCCGCACGCCGCCGTTTTCCGCAAAGCCCAGCGCAGCGTAAAAGCGCTCGGCGGCGGGGGAGGGAGTGAGCGCCAGCACGAGCGCGCCCTGTTCGCGCAGCAGTGCCTCCGCCTGCTGTATGAGAGCGCGGCCAAGGCCGCTTCTCCGGCGCTCCGGGGCAACCCACAGCTCGCGGATGAAGCCCAGAAACATGCTGAAAAAGCCGCTGCGGCTGGTCATCGGCTCGCTTTGCAGCATGATAAAGCCGACAAGCGCCCCCTCCTCCTGCGCGGCGAGGCAAACCATTCCTTCCTCGTCTGCACTTTTTTTGATCTCATCCCAGAGGGAGGTGTCCTCGCGCAGCGTGATGCCGATCTCGGCAAAATAGGCGCGGAAGATACGCTGAAACTGCGGGTCGTAGAAGTAGTTTTCCAACGGTCTGATCGTCATACGGTCTCTCCTGACTAAGAAAAAAAGATCAAAAAGGGACGGCGCATGTACGCCGCCCCTTTTATATGTGCGAGCAAAACGGTAAGCCGGGTTCTGTTTTCGACAGTCATCTATCTCGACGCACCGTTGCCGATACGCTCAAGCCGCCTCCTGAGAACGGTCGGGCCAACCATGTGTTCTCGCCACGGCGTTGCTCCGGATAGAGTTTACAGCGACGGACGCTTCCACGCCGTCGGGTGCGCTCTTACCGCACCTTTCCACCTTTTCCTGCACGCGGCAGGTAGTCTATTTCTGTTGCACTTTTCCTCAGATCGCTCTGGGCGGGCGTTACCCGTTATCCTTGCCCTGTGGAGCCCGGACTTTCCTCACACACGGCCTTTCGGCCTGCGCGCGCGACTGTCTGTTTTCCTCGCACGTTTATTTTACGGCAAAAGGGCGCGGCTTGTCAAGCACTGCGGGAAAATTTCGCCGACGCTTGCTATTTGCGCGCATTTGCGCTATACTATAAAAGGAAAAATTTGGGGGGGGGAGCTGAGAATAATGGAGCAGTATCTGGCCTCGCTGCGGGGGAAAACAGTGGCCGTGCTCGGCCTTGGTGTGAGCAACATGCCGCTGGTGGAGCTTTTGTGCCGCGCCGGTGTACGTGTGATCGGCTGCGATAAGCGGGCATCGCTCGGCGAGGCGGAGGAACGGCTGCGCGCGTGCGGTGCGGTACTGCACCTGGGCGAGGGGTATCTCGACGGTCTTGAGGCGGCAGAGGTGATCTTCCGCACGCCCGGCATGCGCCCGGACATTGCGCCGCTGGAGGCGGCGCGGGCGCGCGGCGCCGTGGTGACGAGTGAGATGGAGGTATTTTTTGAGCTGTGCCCCTGCATGCTCCTCGGCGTGACAGGCAGCGACGGCAAGACGACGACCACCACCATCCTTGCCGAAATGCTGCGCGCGGCGGGAAAGCGCGTGTGGCTGGGCGGCAACATCGGCCACCCACTGCTCTCCGACGTGCCGCAGATGACCGCGCAGGACGTGGCAGTGGTGGAGCTTTCGTCGTTCCAGCTGATGGACATGAAGCGCTCGCCGCAGCTGGCAGTGCTGACTAACCTCGCCCCCAACCATCTGGACGTGCACCGCGATATGGACGAGTACATCGCCGCGAAGGAGAACATCCTGCGCTTTCAGTCGTCCGCCGACACCGCCGTGTATAACCGCGACAACGCCATCACGCGTCAGCTTGCCGCGCGGGCACACGGCGCGCTGCGCAGCTTTGGCTGGGAAGACGGCGGGGGCGACGGTGCATATGTGCACGACGGCGCGATCTGGCTGCGCTGCGGGAGAGAGAGCCGCGCGGTGCTGCCGCTGTGCGACATCCGTCTGCCGGGGCGGCACAATGTGGAAAACTATATGGCCGCTTGCGCCGCACTGGACGGCGTGGTGGACGACAGCTGCATGCGCTGCGTAGCGCAGGAGTTTGGCGGAGTGGAGCACCGCATCGAGTTTGTGCGTGAGGTGCGCGGCGTGAAATACTACAACGATTCCATTGCCACCAGCCCCACGCGCGCCATTGCCGGGCTGCGCGCGTTCGACCGGAGGGTCATTTTGATCGCCGGGGGATATGACAAGCATATCCCCTTTACAGAGTTTGGAACAGAAGTATGTCAGAGAGTAAAGACGCTCGTTCTCTGCGGTGACACCGCCGAAAAGATCGAAGCTTCGGTCAGAGACGCGCAGGGTGGTGAAGCGCCGGAGATCCGGCACGCCGACACGCTTGAGCGCGCCGTAGCACTGGCGGCTGCGGCGGCGGACGCGGGCGACGTGGTGCTTTTGTCCCCGGCCTGTGCCGCGTTTGACCGGTACAAGAACTTTATGGAGCGCGGGCAGGCATTTAAGGCGCTTGTGGCGGCGCTTGCGGAATAGGGAAAAGCCATGCGTGCATAGCCTTCTTTCAGGGAGGTGTGCCCCATGAGAACTCACAGACGCGCCCTGCGCTTCTCCCGCAGACAGCGGGCGGCGCTTGCGATGCTGGCGCTTCTTTCGGCGCTTTTGGCGCTGTTTCTGGCGGCCAATGCGCAGCTGCGCCCGATTCTCTCGAGCATGGCGGTCACGCGCGTTTCCAACACGGTCACGCGGGTGGTTGCCGAGGCCGTGAACGAGACGATCTACGGCGATGGCGTGGATTACGACCGCCTCATCTCCTTTGAAAAGGATAACGACGGGCGCATCACCGCCGTGAAGAGCAACATGGCCGAGTTCAACCGCCTGCAGTCTGCCGTGGTGGAGGACGTGCTGCAAAAGCTCTCCGACGTGTCCACGCGCGAGCTGAGCATTCCTGTGGGCAGTCTCACGGGCTCTACGCTGCTTGCCGGGCGCGGGCCGGGCATCCGCGTGCGGATGCAGTCGGTGGGAGCGACATCAGCGCACTTTGAAAACGCCTTTGTCTCCTCCGGCATCAACCAGACGCGTCACCAGATTTCGCTGGTGGTGGACGTGACGGTGAGCATCCTGCTGCCTGGCTTTTCCACAGCCAGCAAGGTTTCTGGCCGCTACGCCGTGGCTGAGACAGTGATCGTCGGCTCCGTGCCGGAGACATACACCTACTTTAGCAGCGAGGACGACATCGACGCCCTCGCCGGCGAATACATCATGAACAACGGATAAGGAGAACGCCCATGGATTACCGTGAACGGATGAAGCAGCTGCGTGACACGCTCAACACGCATTCCTACCGCTATTATGTGCTCGACGAGCCGACCATCAGCGACTATGAATACGACATGCTCCAGCGCGAGCTGGCTGCGCTCGAGCGCGAGCACCCTGAGGAGATCACGTCCGACTCGCCTACCCAGCGCGTGGGCGGCATGGCGCTGAGCAGCTTTGCAAGCGTCACGCACGCCGTACCGCTTGAGAGCTTGCAGGACTCGTTTTCTGACGGCGAGGTGATCGAATTTGACGAAAAGCTGCGCGAGCAGCTGCCCGGCGCGGTGGAGTACAGCGTGGAGCCGAAGGTCGATGGACTGTCTGTGGCGCTTGAGTACCGCGACGGCGTGTTTGTGCGCGGCGCAACGCGCGGCGACGGCCGCGTGGGTGAGGACGTCACCGAGAACCTGCGCACCATCCCGTCAATCCCCATGGTGCTTGAGGAGAAGCTGCCGCGGCTGATCGTGCGCGGCGAGGTGTACATGGCAAAGTCCGTGTTCCACAAGCTCAACGAGCAGCGCGAAAAGCTGGGCGAGCCTCCCTTTGCCAATCCCCGTAATGCTGCCGCCGGGTCGCTGCGTCAGCTCGACCCCAAGATCGCAGCAAAGCGACGGCTGGATGTGGCCATTTTCAATTTGCAGATGGCCGAGGGGCGCAGCTTTGCCACGCATGCCGAAACGCTGGACTATCTGCGCTCCCAGCGCTTCAAGGTCATCGGCAATCGCGTGGTGGACAACGTGCATGACGCACTCGACGAGATCAGGCGGCTGGGCGAGCACCGCGACGAGCTGCCCTATGATATGGACGGTGCTGTTGTAAAGCTTAATTCTTTAACAGACCGTGAGACGCTTGGCTCCACCAGCAAGGTGCCGCGCTGGGCAATCGCTTATAAGTATCCGCCGGAGCAGAAGCCCTCGCAGCTTTTGGACATCGTGGTGCAGGTGGGGCGCACGGGCGTGCTCACGCCCAAGGCCGTGCTTGCACCGGTGCGTCTGGCCGGGACGACCGTTACCAACGCCACGCTCCACAATCAGGACTTTATCACCGAGCGCGACATCCGAATCGGCGACACTGTGATCGTGCAGAAGGCGGGGGAGATCATCCCCGAGGTTGTGCGTGTGGTGCCGGAAAAACGTCCCGTGGACGCGCAGCCGTATTTCCTGCCGACCGTGTGTCCCGTGTGCGGCGCGCCGGTGGAGCGCGATGAGGACGGGGCCGCCATGCGCTGCACGGGTGCAGAGTGCCCCGCGCAGCTGCTGCGAAACCTGATGCACTTTGTCTCGCGCGACGCCATGGACATCGACGGCGTGGGTCCCGCGCTCTTGGAGCAGCTGGTGGACAAAGGGCTTATCCGCACGGCGGCTGACCTCTACACGCTCACCGTACCGCAGCTCGCCGAGCTTGACCGCATGGGACAGAAGTCTGCGGAAAACGCGGTGTATGCCATCGACCAGTCGCGCAGCAACGACCTTTCGCGCCTTCTGTGTGCGCTGGGCATCCGGCAGGTGGGCAGCAAGGCGGCGAAAGTGCTTGCCGTACGCTTTGGTACGATGGACGCGCTGATGCGCGCCTCCGCCGACGAGCTCACCGCCATCGATGACATCGGCGCGGTGACGGCGCAGTATCTGCGCGAGTGGTTTGACAGCGCGCAGGGGCGTGACCTTATCGCGCGTCTGCACGCTGCGGGGCTGAACATGGAAAGCCGCGAAAAGCCCGCCGATAACCGCTTTGCCGGAAAGACCTTTGTGCTCACCGGTACGCTCGCGCACTTTTCGCGTGACGAGGCCGCCGCGCTCATCGAGGCGCACGGCGGCAAGGCTACGGGCTCCGTGTCGAAAAAGACCAGCTACGTTGTCGCGGGCGAGGCAGCAGGCAGCAAGCTCACCAAGGCGCATGCGCTGGGCATCCCGGTGCTCAGCGAAGAGGAGCTTTTGGCCATGCTTGGCGAGGTGAGCGCCGATAAAGACGAGCAAATCAGCATGCTGTAAAGCGAAATTCATTTACGGAGGAATTGCGAGATGATCGAGGTCGTTGCAGCCCTGATCTTCGAGGGCGAGCGGTTTATGATCTGCCAGCGCCCGGCGCACAAGGCGCGCGGGCTCTTATGGGAGTTTGTCGGCGGCAAGGTGGAACCGGGCGAGACGAAGGCGCAGGCGCTCGTGCGCGAGTGCCGCGAGGAGCTGGGCGTGACGATCGCTGTGGGTGAGGAGTTTATGGACGTGGTGCACGAATACCCTGACCTTACCGTACACCTTACGCTCTTTCGCGCAGCTATCGCCTCCGGCACACCGCAAAAGCTTGAGCACAACGACATCCGCTTTATCACCGTGGGCGAGATCGACAACTACGCCTTCTGCCCGGCGGATGTGAGCATCCTGGCAAAATTGAAGGAAACGCTCTGATTTCTTTAAAAAAGAGCCGCGCGGTACTTGATTTTTCCGAAGATTTATCGCACAATAGAAAAGAACACATACGGCGCACAGCTGCGCCGGGAAGGGGAAAGAAATGGATATCAAATCTCTGGTGAGTTCTCTGCTCACCGCAGAAAACGTGAAGACCATGAGCAAAAAGGTGGGCGTGAGCGAGGCGCAGGTCAAGGACGTACTCGGCGGTGTGCTGCCTAAGCTTCTCGACGGCATCGACCTTGACGACACCGCCAAGCTTGCCGCAAAGCTGCTTGGCAGCAAGTCGGCGGTCGCCTCTGCGGCGAAGAAGGCCGGTATTTCCGAGGAAAAGGGCGGCGACCTGCTCTCCGCTGCTGTGCCGATGATCACCCAGCTTCTCGGCAAGGACAGCAGCGGCCTGGGGTCTCTTGTCAGCGGGTTGGCCGGCGGCAAGAAGGATGTTGACCTCGGTGACGCACTGGGCAAGATGGGCAAGCTCTTTCAGTAAGATGAAAAAGAAGATCAAGCGGCTTAGCTCACTGCTGCTGGCGCTTCTGATCGTCTGGGCGGCGTCGTACCTGATGCCACAGGACGATGCGCTTGAGCCTGACGCGCCCGGCCAGCAGCAGACGCAGGAGCCTGATGTTCTGCCCGATGTGCCGGACGAGAAGGACGTGCCGGAGCGGGACGGATATTATTATGATTTGGAGAGCGTGGTGCTCTACCTTGACGCCTACGGTGAGCTGCCACCGAACTTTATCACGAAAAGTCAGGCGGGTGACTTTGGCTGGAACGGTGGCCCGGTGGAGGATTATCGCGAGGGCGCTGCCATCGGCGGAGACCGGTTCGGCAACCGCGAGGGGCTGCTGCCCAAGGAGAGCGGCCGCAGCTACACCGAGTGCGACATCGACACCCACGGCGCAGATAGCCGGGGGGCAAAGCGACTGGTGTTTTCCAACGATGGGCTTTATTTCTACACCGACGACCACTATCAAAGCTTCTCGCAGCTGACGGTGGAGAACGGGAGCGTCGTGTGGAAGTAAAGGAGTTCACGCTCGACTGCCGCGCCATGACCGACCGTGCCGCCGCGCACGCGCACCTGCGCTGGGCGCTGGAGCTTCCGGCATATTACGGCGGCAATCTCGACGCGCTGTACGACTGCCTGTGGGAGCTGCCGCCCTGCCGCATCCGCGTGCTGCACGCAAGCGCGCTGACGCAGCTGGGGGAGTACGGCTCGGCGTTGGAGCAGACGCTGCGCGACGCCGCACAGGACGGCGGGCGCATCGAGCTCAGCTTTGAATAATACAGCATATTGCGGCGGGGCCAACGACCCCGCCGCATGCTTTCTGAAAAATTTTCAAAATAATTGCGCTTCCCTGCAACCCGAACGGCAAAAATATTGTCTATAAGGGCAGAGAGGTAGAAAGGAGACGGCTATGGACGACGCGGCGATCGTGGCGCTGTATCTTCTGCGCAGTGAGCAGGCCATTTCCGAAACGGCAAATAAGTATGGCGCGTACTGCATGGCACTCTCGCAGCGTATCCTGCAAAACCAGCAGGAGAGCGAGGAAAATGTCAATGACACCTATCTTCAGGCGTGGAACAGCATTCCGCCCAACCGCCCCACCGGCCTTGCCGCGTACCTCGGCAAGATCGCGCGCAACCTCGCACTCAACCGCTATAAGGCGGGACGCGCGGAAAAGCGCGGCGCGGGTGCGCTGGAGCTCTCACTCGACGAGCTGGCGGACGCCCTGCCCGGCGGCAGCACGGCGGAGGAACAGCTGGATGCCGACGCGCTTTCGCAGAGCATCAGCGCCTTCCTCTGGCAGCAAAACGCGCAGGCGCGGCGCATGTTCGTCCGCCGCTATTTCTACTGCGAGAGCATCGAAGAGCTCTCCGCACGCTTTTCCGTCAGCCAGGGCACGGTAAAGTCGATCCTCTCGCGCACGCGCAGCAGACTGCGTGCGCACCTTGAAAAGGAGGGATGGATGCATGAAGCATGAAACACTGGCACTGGCGCTCACCGGTCTGGACGACGGCCTGATCACGGATGCCGCCGAAGCGCCGAAAAAGCGGCGCATGCCACGGTATCTCGCTGCGGCGGCGTGTCTGCTGCTCTTGCTGGGCGCGGCGCTGGGATACGGGATGCGCGCGCCGACGGTGCTGTTTGACGGCAGCGCGCTCACGACCTCACCGCGCAGCATCGCGGGTGACACGGCGGTGATGTCCATGCGCCTGCACAAGAGCGTGCAGGTGGAGCTCACGCTCAGGCTCCCGCGCGAGACGAATGTGAGCGTGTCCGCAGGAACGCTTGTGCGCGAGAGCGGAGACAGCATGCCGGCGTTTACCGAGCGCGGCACGGTGACGGTCCTTTGGGTCATTGAGGACGCCGCCGAGGACAAGAACTGTGAAATGACCGTCGGAGACACCAGATTGCTGCTTGCGCACAACGCTGCGCTCGGCAGCTGGACAATATGCAAAAAATAACAACAAAAGAACAAAAAGGAGTAACAAAACCATGAACCTCATCAAGAAGCTCTGCGCCGCCATGCTGGCGCTGACCATGCTGCTCAGCCTCGCCGCCTGCGCGAAGGACGAAACGCCCGATGCCCCCAATGCGGATCCCGAGCAGCCCGAGCTCGTCGACAGCAGCGCCATCTCCGTTCTCGAGACGGTGTGGAGTGCCATCGATGACGCGAACAAGTTCCCCGTCTGGGGCGGCGACTACAACACCCAGACCGAAGATGCGCCCGGCGCGATGGACATCAGCGATGCTGCCACCGTCGAGCAGCTCACTGTTCTGCCCCAGGACAAGCTCGCCCTTGCTGACGAGGCCGCCTCGCTCTTCCACATGATGAACACCAACAGCTTCACCGCTGCCGCCTTCCACCTGACCGACCGTGAGACTGCTGCCGATGTGGCGCAGGCTGTGCGCGACGCCGTGCAGGAGAAGCACTGGATGTGCGGCTTCCCCGAGCAGCTGGTGGTGTACAGCGTGAACGGCTGCGTGGTGTACGCCTATGGCCTTACGGATAACATCGACAATTTCAGCGCCGCGCTGACCGCGCAGTATCCCGCCGCTGAGCAGCTCTTCAACGAGCCCGTTCAGGCGTAAGGGCAGGAAAGCGTATGCTGTTTTCAAGCAACCCGTTTCTCTTCTGGTTTCTGCCGTGCGTGCTGCTGGCATACTTTCTGGTGCCGCAGTGGCTGCGAAACGCCGTGCTGCTGCTTGCAAGCCTTGTGTTTTACGCCTGGGGCGAGCCGTGCTTCGTGGTGTTTATGCTCTTGGCGATCGTGCAGGGCTATGTGTTTGGGCTGCTGATCGAGCGTTATGCGGAAAATCGGAGGCGGTCAAAGCTGTTTTTGACCGCCTCTGCGGTTTTCAGTCTCGGTCTTTTGTGCTTTTGCAAGTACGCCGACTTCTTCCTTGAAAGCTTCAACTCGCTCACGGGGCTGTCCGTTCCGCTTTTGAAGATCGCCCTGCCCATCGGCATCAGCTTTTATACCTTCCAGATCCTAAGCTATGTGATCGACGTGTATCGCGGCGACGTGAAGGCGCAGCGCAGCTTTGTGGCGCTGGCAGCGTATATCGCCATGTTCCCGCAGCTCATCGCCGGCCCCATCGTGCGCTACAGCGACATCGCCGCACAGCTTTCCGACCGCAGCACCACGCTCTCCGGTGCGGCGCTGGGTGCGCGCCGCTTCGTGCTGGGGCTTGCGAAAAAGGTGCTGGTGGCCAATGTCCTGTTCGCTCTTATCACTGCATACAAGCAGAGCGCGCAGCCTACGGTGCTTTTCACCTGGCTCTACGCGGCGGCGATCTCGCTGCAAATTTATTTCGACTTTTCCGGCTACAGCGACATGGCCATCGGCCTTGGCCACATCTTCGGCTTCCGCTTTGCCGAAAACTTTGACCATCCCTTTGTCTCCGGCAGCATCACCGAGTTCTGGCGGCGCTGGCACATCAGCCTTGGCACCTGGTTCCGCGACTATGTGTATATTCC
>CAYPLM010000046.1:0-10593 GCA_964411575.1 uncultured Oscillibacter sp.
CTGGAAGCCCTTCTCCACCGCCACGCCGATGCCCTCGATGCTCGCGCCCGCAGCGTTGACCAGGTCGATCAGCCCCTGCATGGCGTAGCCGTTGGCCATGAAGTCGTCGATGATGAGCACATGGTCATCGGCGTGCAGCCACTCCTGCGAGAGGATGAGCGTGACCTTCTTTTTATAGGTATAGGAAAAAATTTCGCTCTGGTACAGACCGCCCTCGATGTTGTCACTTTTTGCCTTTTTGGCAAAGAGCATGGGAACACCGTATTTTTGGGCGCAGACTGTGGCCAGAGCGATTCCGCTTGCCTCTGCGGTGAGGACCGTGGTGATCTTGCTGACGTCAAAGTACTTGGCAAACTCGTCCGCCATGCGGCTGAGCAGGGCAGTGTCGACGCGGTGATTCAAAAACCCATCGACCTTGATGATATTTCCGGGCAGCACCTTGCCCTCGCGGCGGATCCGTTCTTTGAGCTCTTGCATCGGGGTGTCCTCCTGTTTGTTTATAATGTACAATATTATGTAGAATCTTTGTGCAAAATGCAAGATGGCCGTTCGGCCAAAAAAACCGCACTTTTTGGTCTGCTTTCTCACCTTTTTGGCAAAACTGCCGCTTGCGCCGCGCCCGTACATCCGTTATACTGAAGAAAACTGAAATTCGACGGGGAGGTCTGCCCATGCAGCGCATCAGCAAGGAAAACTATTATCTCGACATTGCCCAGACCGTGCTGGAGCGCGCCACCTGTCTGCGGCGCGTGTACGGCGCGATCATCGTCAAAAACGATGAGATCATCTCCACCGGCTACAACGGCGCGCCGCGCGGGCGCAAAAACTGCGTGGATCTTGGCTTCTGCTCCCGCGAAGCGCTGCGGGTGCCGCGAGGCGAGCGCTACGAGCTGTGCCGCAGCGTGCACGCCGAGGCCAACGCCATCATCTCCGCCTCCCGGCGCGACATGGTGGGCGGAACGATCTACCTTGTGGGGCGCGACGCGCGCACCGGCGCGCTGCTCTCCGACGCGACCAGCTGCCCCATGTGCCGCAGACAGATCATCAACGCGGGGCTTGCGCGCGTGGTCATCCGCCGCACGCAAAGCGAGTACGAGGTGGTGTCCGTGCAGCGCTGGGTGGACGAGGACGACAGCCTGATTGGCCGCGTGTGAGTCCAAAAAATTACAAATCCCTCTTTTATCCGCAAATCGACTGTGCTATACTATAGACTGAACCATTAGATGGAGGTGCATCCCTATGGCAAATCGTGTCACCGTAAATATCAGCGGCGAAGAGTATACCTTTGTCGCAGAGGAATCCGCATCCTACATGCAGCGCGTAGGCGCTTATGTCGGCGAAAAGCTGGACGAGGTGCTCACCACGGCGCATGTGGGGCGCACCGACGCCGCCGTGCTGGCCGCCGCCAACATTGCTGACGAGCTTTTCAAGGAGCGCGAGGCCGCTGAGGGTCTGCGCCGCCAGCTCAAGCAGTATCTCGACGAAGCCTCCCGCGCGAAAAACGAGGCCAGTGAGCTGCGCCGTGAGCTTTTCAAGCTGCAAAACGGGAAGAAATAATGGCTGAGCTTCTTTCCCCCGCCGGCGGGCGCGAAGCGCTCGTCGCCGCCGTGCAGAATGGGGCGGACGCCGTTTATATGGGCTATGGCGCGTTCAACGCGCGGCGCAACGCGCGCAATTTCTCCGACGAGGAATTCTGCGACGCCGTGCGCTATTGTCATGCCCGCGGCGTGAAGGTGTACCTCACGCTCAACACACTCGTCACCGACCGCGAGCTGCCCGTGCTGCTGGAAACGGCGCGCAGGGCAAGCGAGAGCGGCGTAGACGCGATTTTAGTGCAGGATCTGGGCGTTCTGGACACGCTGCGCGCCTGCGTGCCGGATGTGCCGCTGCACGCGAGCACGCAGATGAGCCTGCACACGCTCTCGGGCGTGCAGCAGGCGGCAGCGCTTGGCTGCACGCGGGCGGTGTTGTCGCGCGAGCTGTCGCGTGAGGACGTGCGTGTCATTCGCTCCGGCGCACCCATTGAGATCGAGACCTTTGCCCACGGTGCGCTTTGCATGTGCTACTCCGGGCAATGCGAAATGTCCGCCGTGATCGGCGCGCGCAGCGGCAACCGTGGGCGCTGCGCCCAGCCCTGCCGTCTGCCCTATGGCTGGGACGGCAAGGCCGACGGGTATCCCCTTTCGCTGCGGGATGCAAATCTTGCCGCGCGCGTATGCGAGATGGATGAGCTTGGCATCGCGTGCCTGAAGCTGGAGGGGCGCATGAAGCGCCCGGAATATGTGGCGGCGGTGACGGGCATTTACGCCGCGCTGCTGCGCGAGCACCGCGCGCCCACGGCGGACGAGCAGAAAAAACTCGCCCTCGCCTTCTCGCGCGACGGCTTCACCGACGGCTACTGGACGGGCACGCGCGGCAAGGCGATGTTCGGCATGCGCGGCGAGGACGAGCGCTGGCCTGAGGACTGGTTTACTGAGCTGCGCGCCGCCTATGAAAAAGAAGATATGCGCACCGTACCGGTGCGCTTTGCCTGCGCGATTTGCGCGGACGAAGAGATGACGCTCACCGCCGACGACGGAACGCACCGTGTCAGCGTGCATGGCAGCATGCCCGAACGCGCGCGCTCACGCGCCCTGACGGCGGAGGAGGTCGAAACGCGCCTGCGCAAAACGGGCGGCACGCCCTTCCGTGTGTTGGCATGCGAGGTGCTGCTCGACGACGGGCTTGCCGTGTCGGCGGCGGCGCTCAACGCGCTGCGGCGCGACGTGCTGGGCGCGCTGGAGGCGGCGCGCTGCGACATGGATCCGCGCAGGAGCCTTCCCGTTTCGCCGGTGGAGCCGGTGGAAAACCCCTCCGCGCCCCCGGCGCTGACGGTTTCGCTGATGCGCCCCGAGCAGCTGAGCGACGCGCTGGTGGACGAAGCACCGGCAATGATCGCTCTGCCGCTTGAGCTGTTCGACCGCTTCCCCATTGAAAAATACGCCGGGCGCACGCGCTTTTGCGCCGTGCTACCGCGCATTTACCGCACACAGGAAGAGCCGACGCTGCGCGAATGGCTGCTGCGCGCAAAGCAGCGCGGGGCCGACGCGGTGAGCGTGGGCAATTTGGGGCATTTGCCTCTGGTGCAGGGGCTGGGGCTCGAAGTACGCGGTGACTTTGGTCTGAACGTGTTCAACTCTGCCGCGCTGCGCCTACTGCGCACGCTGGGACTCAGCACGGCCACGCTGTCGTTCGAGCTACGCGGTGAGCAGCTGCGCGACGTGCACAAATGCATCCCCTGCGAGGCCATTGTGTATGGCCGCCTGCCGCTGATGATCACGGAAAACTGCATCGTGGCCAACCGCTTCGGCTGCCGCCATTTCCGCGCCCGCGACGGCGCATGCGGCGATGGTGCGTGTGCCGAGGGGCACTGCCTGACCGACCGGCGCGGCGAGCGCTTCCCCGTGCTGCGCGCGCACGGCTGCCGCAATGAGATCGAAAACGGCAAAACGCTGTGGCTGGCCGACCGGGACGACTGGAAACGTCTGGGGCTTTCCTTCGCGCGCCTGCGCTTCACCACGGAGAGCGCGGACGACTGCGTACGCGTGCTGCGCGCCTACCGCAGCGAGAGCGGCGACGCGCCCGAGGAGTACACGCGCGGGCTGTTCTACCGGGGAGTGGAGTGATTCCTTGTCGTATTGTTTCGTATAATTATTTCGTATCGTATAGGAAAAGAGTGCTTTATGAGCTGTCAAATTGACCAGAAGGTGCCCATCGTGCTGGCTTCCCAGTCGCCCAGGCGACAGGAGCTGCTGCATCAGATGGGCGTGGAGTGCTTTGCCACTGTGTCGCCCGACGCGGACGAAAGTTACCCCGATGGGCTCACGCCGCAGGAGACGGTGTGCCTGATCGCGCGCAAAAAGGCCGATGCGGCCGCCGCGCTGACCGCCCCCGACGCGCTGGTGATCACCGCCGACACGATGGTGTTCGTCGGTGGCGACCGGCTTGGAAAGCCGCGCGACGAGCGCGACGCGCTGCGCATGCTGCGCGAGCTGAGCGGGCGGCGGCACGAGGTGTGCACCGGCGTAAGCGTGCGCCTCGGCGAGCGGAGCGAGATCTTCGCCGTGACGACGGGCGTGACATTCCGCGCGCTCACGGACGAGGAGCTGCTCTCCTATATTGCCACCGGCGAGCCGATGGACAAGGCCGGCGCCTACGGCATTCAGGGGCGCGGCGCGGTGCTGGTGGAGCGCATTGACGGTGACTACTTCAACGTGGTGGGGCTGCCGGTGTGCGCGCTGAGCGAGTGCCTGGCGCGCTTCGGCGTTCGTGTCCTGTAAGAACGCACGTTTGCGGCACACGAAGCGTGTCAAAAAGCTGTCATTGCGAAGTAAGTGACCGATGTCACTGGTGTGGCAATCCGTTTTTCCCCAGGAGGTGAGCGATTTGAAGGAATTTCTTGAAAAACACGGGCTGCGCGTGCTGTTTGCGGCGGCGGTGCTGTCTGCGGCGATCAGTCTTCTGAGCTTTTTGGGCTCGACGACCAACGTGCTGCAAAACGCCTTCGGCGTGCTCACCTCGCCGGTGCGTGCGCTGTGCACGGGCGTGGAGGACTGGTTTGCTGACAAGCGGCAGTATTACGCCGACACCACCGCGCTCAAAGAGGAAAACGAGGCGCTGCGCCGCCGCGTGGCCGAGCTGGAACAGCAGCTGCGCCAGAGCCAGACCGACGCCGAGGAAAACGCGCTTTTGCGCGAGCTTTTGGGGCTGCGCGAGCAGCGGCGCGACCTGACGCTTGAGTCCGCCAAGGTGACGGCGCACGAGAGCACCAACTGGGTCTCGTCGATGACGCTCGACCGGGGCACCGCCGACGGCGTGGCCATCGGCAACTGCGTGCTCAGCAGCGCGGGCTATCTGGTAGGCGTGGTGAGCGAGGCGGGGTACAACTGGTGCACCGTGCTCACCACGCTCGACACCTCCAGCGAAATCGGCGCAAAGGTGTTCCGCACGGGAGAGCTTTGCGTGGCCGCCGGCGATTTTTCGCTGATGCAGGAAAACAGGCTCAAGCTTGAATACCTTGCCGACGCGCCGCTGCTTGCCGGCGACTGTGTGCTCACCTCCGGGCTGGGCGATTTCTACCCCGCGGGGCTTGTGATCGGCACGGTGGAGCGCGTGGAAACGGACGCTGACGGCCTCACCCGCTATGCCGTGGTGGTGCCGATGGAGGAGCCGGACACGCTGCACACGGTGTTCATCGTCAAGTCCTTTGAGATCGAGGAGTAAGGCGTATGGTGACAAGACGCGACCTTGCGGTGCGCTGGGCGGCCTACGCCGCAGCGACGCTGCTTTTGATGCTGCTTGACGCGCTGGCGCTGCGCCGGGTGCAGCTTTTGGGCGTGATCCCGTTTCTGCCGCCGGTGCTGGCGGCCACGGTGGGCTCGCTTGAGGACGCGCGGGAGGCCACCGTGTACGCGCTGGTGCTGGGCGTTTGCTGCGACCTCACGCTCACCGCGACACTCCCCTGCCTCTACACGCTCACGCTGGTGCCCGCCGCTCTTTTCGCCGCGCTGATCGCCCGGCAGCTCCTGCAGCCCGGCCTTCCCTGCGCGCTGGCAGTGAGTGCGCTGGCCTTTGTGCTGGTCGACGCGGCGGGCGCGCTGCCGCTGCTGCTGCGCGGCGCGCAGGCAGGTGCGCTTTTTTCGCTGGCGCTGCGGGAAACCGTCGTTTCGCTGCTGCTTCTGCCGCTTTGCTACCCGGTGCTCAACTGGGTGCACCGGCGCGTCACGCTGTAGGGAGTCTCTATGGAGCAGAAGATCAAAAACAAAAGACTTATCGTGCTCGGCACAGCGCTTTCGCTGTGCCTGTGCGTGTATCTGGGGCTGATGTTCAGCATCCAGATCGTCCACGGCGACGAGTACCGCACGCAGTCGGTCAGCGTGAACACCCGCACCGAAACGGTCGCGGGTGTACGCGGCAACATCACTGACCGCAACGGCCGTCTGCTGGTGTCCAACCGCGAGGTATACACCCTGCTGTTTGACGAGGACGCGCTTTCTGACAAGACGCTTCTTGCCCCCGCCGTGGAGCGGGCGGCGCAGCTGTGCGCCGAAAACGGCATCCGCTGGGACGACGCGCTGCCGCTGTCCTCCGGCCCCGCGTTCCGCTTCACCGCTGAGACGGACTCCTCGCGCATGCGCACGCTGGAGAGCTATCTTCTGTCCAAAAAGCTCATCAAAACGCCCCTGCTGCGCACCGACCTTTCCATCTCCTCCGCCGAACTGACGCTGCGCACGGGACACACCGGCGCCTTCGGCGACACCCCCACGCAGGTGCCGCGCACCGCGCTCACGGCGCAGGAGGTGTTCTCGCTGCTGCGTGCGTATTACGGCGTGGACGAAACGCTTGACAGCGTGCTCGCGCGCCGCATCGTGGGCATGCGCTACACCATCGACCGCACGGACGGCGCGGTGACGCTGTGCGCCGACGCGGAGGTTTCGCTTTTGTCGCAGGTGAAGGACGGGCAGTACGACGGCGTGGTGGTAAAGGCCTCCTCCGAGCGGCAGTATGAGACGGACAGTGCCGCACATGTGCTTGGCCGCATCGGCAAGATCCAGAACATGGATGACTATCCCGACTACGCACTTGACGCGCTGGTGGGGCTTGACGGCGTGGAGGCCGCGTTTGAGGTGTATCTGCGCGGCTACGACGGGAAAAAGGTGCTCACGCTCGACGACACTGATCGCGTGATCGCCGAACGCTATGAGACTGAGCCCCAGCCCGGCGGCACGCTGGCGCTGACACTGGACATCGACTTTCAGGAGGATGTGGAGCAGATCCTTGCCGCCACCACCGATGCCATGACCGCAGAGGACGGCTTCAGCCGCGGCGCGGCGGCTGCCGTAGTGCAGATCGGCACAGGCGACGTGCTGGCGCTGGCTTCCTACCCCACATATTCGCTGAGCACCTATCAGGAGGATCTGGCCGAAAACCTCGCCAACAGCCTCTCCCCCTTCTACAACCGCGCCACGCAGGGGCTTTACGCCCCCGGCTCCACGTTCAAGCCGCTCACGGCTATCGCCGCGCTCGAGTCCGGCGTGATCTCCCCCTCCACCAAGATCACCACCAAGGGTCTTTACGTCTACTATGACATGCAGCTGAAATGTTGGCTCTACTCGCGCAACGGCCGCAACCACGGCACCATCGGCGTGCGCGAGGCCATCAAGGTGTCCTGCAACTACTTTTTCTATGAGCTTGGCCGCCTGACCGGCATTACCACGCTGGCAGAGTACGCCTCCGCCTTCGGTCTGGGCGAGCCGACGGGCATCGAGCTTCCCGAGCTCACCGGCAACATGGCAACACCGGATTATGTAAACTCTCTCGGTCAGGGCTATTACTGGACGGATGGTCAGACGCTCATCGCCGCCATCGGCCAGTCGTACAGCCAATTCACGCCCCTCCAGCTCGCCAACTACACCGCCACGCTCTGCTCCGGCGGCACGCGCTACAGCACACACCTTCTCCATTCCGTCACCGACGCGCACGGCGAGACGGTGCTCAGTTACGAGCCGCAGGTGGTGAGCGAGACGTCCATCAAGCAGAAAAACCTCAACGCTGTGCTCAGCGGCATGCACGACCTGGCGCAAAGCGGCAGCGTGTCGCAATACTTTGAAAACTGCATCGTCGACGCCGCCGCTAAAACCGGTACGGCGCAGACCGGCAGCGTCGAGGCCAACGGCGTTTTTATCTGCTTCGCCCCGTATGACGACCCACAGATCGCCGTGGCCGTCGCCATTGAAAAGGCGGGCGCGGGCAGCGCGCTGGCCTCCGCCGCCGTGGACATCCTCAACGCCTACTTCACCCCCGCCGAAAGCGGCGCAGAGGCGCGCGGCGAAAACACTCTTTTGAAATGAGGCGGCCTATGAGCATCTATTTTGATCCGCGCGACGCGCAGTGTAAAGCTCCCTTCGGCGCAGTGCGCTGCGGTACACCGGTGCAGCTGCACCTTTCCTGCACGGACGGCGACTCTCCCTGCCGTGCGGCGCTTTTGTGCACGCATGAGCTTGCGGGCACCCGGACGGAGACGCCGCTTTCCCCCGTGTCCGACGGCTTTTGCGGCACGTTTGCCGCACCCGTGCAGGGCGAGCTGGTGTGGTACTGCTTCCGGCTGGAATGGCCGGGCGGCGCGGTGCTGCACCTGGGCAAAAACGGCCTGTGCTCCGCCGAGGGTGACGCGCAGCGCTGGCAGCTGACGGTGTACGAAAGCGACGACGCGCCCTCCTGGTTCGGCGCGGGCGTGACGTATCAGATCTTTCCCGACCGCTTTTGCCGCTCGCGGCGGCGCAGCGCGGAGGGCCTTTTGGGGCAGCGCCGCATGCACGGACACTGGGACGACCTGCCCGACTGGCTGCCCGATGAGAACGGGAACTATTGCAGTGACTTTTTCGGCGGCGACCTTGCCGGCATCGAAAGCAAGCTCGACTATCTGCACGCCCTCGGTGTGACCACGCTCTACCTCTGCCCCATTTTCGAAGCCTCCACCAACCACCGCTACGACACCGCCGACTACCGCCGTATCGACCCGCTGCTCGGCGACGAGGAGGATTTCTGCGCTCTGTGTGCGGCGGCGCATGCGCGCGGCATGCGCGTGCTGATCGACGGTGTGTTCAACCACACGGGCGCAAAAAGCCGCTATTTCAACGCCGACGGCTTCTATCCCCAGCCCGGCGCGGCGCAGGGGCCCGCCTCGCCGTACTACAAATGGTACAACTTCCACCCCTTCCCAGACGAGTACGACGCGTGGTGGGGCATTAAGAATCTGCCCGCCGTCAACGAGCTGGAAGAGAGTTATGTAAACTTTATCTGCACCGACGAGGACTCTGTAGTCAAGCACTGGCTGCGCGCTGGAGCGGACGGCTGGCGACTGGACGTGGCCGATGAGCTGCCCGACACGTTCATCCAGCATATCCGTGCCGCCGCGCAGGAGGTCACCGGCAAAGAGACCTTTGTGCTCGGCGAGGTGTGGGAAGATGCGAGCAACAAGGTGGCCTATTCGCAGCGGCGGCGGTATTTTCTCGGCGGCGAGCTGCACGGCGTGATGAACTACCCCTTCCGCACGGCGCTTTTGGACTATCTTCTCGGCGGCGGCGCGCAGAACTTCCGCGAGACGATGGAAACACTGCGTGAAAATTACCCTCCCTTCGCTTTCTACAACGCGCTCAATTTCCTCTCCACGCACGACACGCCCCGCCTTCTGACGCTGCTTGGCAGCACCGCTCCCGCGCCGGAGGACAAGGCCGCGCGCGCCGTGCTGCGCCTGAACGAGCAGGAGCGGCATTTGGGGCTCAAGCGGCTTCAACTGGCGGCGCTTCTGCTGTTCGCCTTCCCCGGCTCGCCGATGATCTACTACGGCGACGAGGCCGGAATGGAGGGCTTTGAGGATCCGTTCAACCGAGGCACCTTCCCGTGGGGACAGGAGGAGCGCGGACTGCAACAGTATTTCGCCCGCTTGGGCGCGGCGCGCCGGGCGCGCGAAGCGCTGCAACGCGGCACGATCGAGTATCTGCGCGCCGAGGACGGCGTGCTTACCTTCGCCCGCCGATCGGAAAACGACCTGTGCATCGCTGCGGCCAACGCGGGCGACGTGCCCGTCACGCTCTCGCTGCCGTGGGACGGCACGCTTGCGCGGGAGCTTCTCACCGGGCAGCAGTTTTTCGCCGACAACGGCGCGGTGCGTCTGCGGCTGGAGCCGCGCGAGGGTGTGCTGCTGGGCTGAATCTCTTCCCTATTTTGATTTTGTGCATTCGAGCTGTGTTTCACGTGAAACACAGCTCGAATTTTTCTGCCGAATTTGCGATTTTGTGTTGAAATCAGCGAAAATCATGGTATACTGAATCAGATATCAGATAATAGAAAGCGGGTGTTGATTTGGCTAAGATCGTGGCCATCGTCAATCAAAAGGGCGGCGTGGGCAAAACCACGACCTGCGTCAACCTGACTGCGGCGCTCAAGGAGCAGGGCAAGCGCGTGCTGCTGTGCGACTTTGACCCGCAGGCCAACGCCACCTCCGGCATGGGCGTGGACAAGACCCTCTCGCAGGGCGTGTACGACGTGCTCATCAACGGCGCCGACCCCAAGGCCGCCGTGGTGCACACGCGCTATGCCGACGTGCTGCCCTCGTCAAAGGCGCTTGCAGGCGCAGGCATCGAAATGATCGACCTGCCGCGCCGCGAGTTTCTCCTGCGCAATGCGCTGCATGCACTCAGCGACGACTACGACTTCATTTTCATCGACTGCCCACCCTCGCTTGAGCTGCTCACGCTCAACGGCCTGTGCGCCGCCGACACCATTCTCGTGCCGGTGCAGGGCGAGTACTACGCGCTCGAGGGGCTGAGCGACCTGATGGGCACCGTGCGCCGCGTGCGCCGGGGGCTTAATCCGTCGCTTGCGCTCGAGGGCGTGCTTCTGACGATGTTCGACGGGCGCACCAACCTCGCCCTTCAGGTGGCAGAGGAGGTCAAGCGGTACTTCCCCGGCAAAGTGTATGCCACGGTCATCCCGCGCAACGTCCGCCTCTCCGAAGCGCCCAGCCACGGCAAGCCCATCACCGCCTACGAC
>CAYPLM010000047.1:0-10510 GCA_964411575.1 uncultured Oscillibacter sp.
CGCTCCAACCTTGATTTCCGTTCCGTTCTTAAAAATAAATGTAACCCCGCCGCCCTTATGGACGGTGATGGCTTTCTCCACCATCACCGTCCAAATGGTATCGTCTCAGTCGGTCATGGTTTCCGGCAGCTTTTTGAATGTCCGAAGAGTGAAGGGTGAGCGCGAAGAGCGAAAATGGTACTTTCCTTTTCTGAGCGGATGTGATATACTAAACAAATTATTTCACTGTACGAAGGGAGGGCGGTCATGGCGGAGAAAAAATGGACGCCAGTTGTGCGCGGCGCGGGGATGCTGCTGCGGCGGTATTTTGACCACCGTGTGGCGCGCGACAGTGCGGCGCTGACATACTATCTGCTGTTTGCCATTTTCCCGCTGCTGGTGTTTTTCAGCAACTTGGTGGGCATTTTCGCCGTCGATCTGCGCGCAGCGCTGCATGAGCTTTCGGCTATTATCCCCATCGACGTAGTGGAGCTGGTCGAGCAGTATCTTCTGGACATTTCCGCGCAGTCCAGCCGCACGATGCTCAGCTTTAGCCTTGTGTTTTCCATCTACTTTCCCATGCGCGCGGTGAGCCAGCTGTTTTTGGCCATGCGCAAGGCATACGGCATGGGGCGGCCGAAGCACGTCCTGCGCCACTGGGTCAAGGTGCTGCTCTATACGCTCTGCCTTCTTCTGGCGCTGGTGCTCAACCTTCTTCTGGCCACGGTGGGCGACCGTATTTTGCGTTTCGTCTCGGAGTATATCTACCTCAGCGAGACCTTCATCACCCTGTGGAACACGCTGCGCTTCGTGCTTCTGGGGCTCATCGCGTTCATCGTGCTGGCCGCGCTGTACGCCTTTTTGCAGGAGGACCGGCACATCATCTTCCACGTCTGGCCGGGCGTTCTGTTCTCGCTGGCGGCGTGGCTGGCGCTGAGTCTGCTGTTCTCGCTGTATGTGGAGAACGTCGGGCGCTATTCCGTGCTCTACGGCTCCATCGCCACAATCATTGTCCTGCTGCTCTGGCTCAACCTCACTGCCACCGCGCTCATCATGGGTGCGGAGTTCAACGCCGTGTACCGCGAGCTGCAGGAGGGACGTTGAAAAAAGGGCGAGATCGCCCCGCTGGAACAGACGAGACGTCTCTGCGGGACAAATTGAATAATACAATGAGGGGCTGTTGATTTTGCAACAGCCCCTCGCATATTTGCTGCTTTTCCATCGTCGCAAGCGGCGGCAGAAAAAGCAAGTGCCTCTTGATACTTTTGCGCCGTGCGGCACATACTACCCTTGCCGAAGGGCAAAAAACCGGAAGGAGACTTTTCTTATGACTGACCACACCAACGGCGGCTGCTCCTGCACGCCCAACACCGCCATCCACTGCACCGTTACCACCTGCGCCAACCACTGCCGCGCCGCGCAGTACTGCGGCCTCGACACCATCCGCGTCGGCTCGCACGACCGCGGCACCGACTGCCAGAGCTACCGCGAGGGCTGAGCCATGCCGCCTATGGGCGGCATACATAGCGACAATTCGGCAAGGGGGATGCACATGCGGAAAAGCTGGCGGCTGCGCCTGAGCGGGGCGGCGGCAGGGCTGGTGAACGGCCTGTTCGGCGGGGGCGGCGGCGTGCCGCTGGCGCTGCTGCTACAGCGCTGGGTCGGGCTGGAGCAGAAAACGGCGCTGGCCACCTGCGTGGCGGCGGTGCTGCCGCTTTGCGCCGTGTCGGCGGCGGCGCTGCTGGCGCAGGGCGGGGCGGATGTGCGCGCGGCGGTGCCGTACCTCGTGGGCGGATTTTTCGGCGGACAGGTGGGCGCGTGGCTGTTTTCCCGCGTGCCGGGCGCGTGGCTGCGGCGCGCGTTTGCGCTGTTTCTGCTGTACGGCGGCGTGAGGTATCTGCTGTGAGCGCGTGGGTCATGCCGGCGCTGCTGGGCTTTGGCGCGGGCATTTTGTCGGCGTGGGGCATCGGCGGGGGCACGCTGCTTTTGCTGTGTATGACGCTTTTTCTGGGTGTGGACGCGCCCACGGCGCGCATGATCAACCTGTTGTACTTCCTGCCCACGGCGGGCATGTCGCTGCCGCAGCACCGCAAAGGCGGCTATCTCGACGCGCAGGCGCTGCGGCAGGTCGTCCCGCCGGGCGTGGCATGTGCGCTTCTGGGCGTATGGGCAGCTGCAAAAATAGACACGGCGCTGCTGCGCCGTGCCTTTGGCGTATTCTTACTGTGGGCGGGCGTGAGCGTGCTGCGGGAAGGGAAGGACTATCCCTCCGCACGGTAGCGGCGCGTCTCGCCGTAAATGCGCACGGTGCGCTCGGCGTACACGTCCAGCACGGCGCGCGACAGCGCGTCTGGGTCGTGGCGGGCAAAGTCACCTCCCACGGCGGCCACGGGGCGCTCGATCAGCTCAATGCCCAGCGCGGCAATGCGCTCGGCGTCGATCTTCAGCCGCTCAGCACCCTCTGCGCGGTAGCGCGGCAAAAGCTCCTCGGGGATGGGGGCGCTGTTGGCAAGGCACAGGTCGATCATCCCCGGCACGCCGTGGTCAAGCAGCGCCTGCAGATGGTCGGCGGCGGTGTAGCCCTCGGTCTCGCCGTCCTGCGTCATGATGTTGCAGATATACATTTTCAGCGCCGACGAGTCGGCCACCGCCTGCGCGATGCCGTCGACGAGCAGGTTGGGGATGACGCTGGTGTACAGGCTGCCGGGGCCGAGCAAAATGAGGTCGGCCTGCGCGATGGCATCGAGCGCGCCGGGCAGTGCCGCCGGGTGCTCAGGCAGCAGCGCCACGCGCGAAATACGGCAGTCCTGCCGCTTTTTAAAGCTGAAAATATTCGACTCTCCCACCACATACGCGCCGTTTTCAAACGTGGCGGTCAGGCGCACATCGGCCGTGGTCACGGGCACCACGCGCCCGCTGATGGCCAGCACCTGCCCCATCTGCTCCACGGCCTCTTCAAACGAGCCGGTCACGCCGTTGAGCGCGGCGAGCAGCAGGTTGCCGAACGACTGCCCGCGCAGAAGTCCCGTGGGGAAGCGGTAGTGCAGCAGCTTTTCCATCGTAGGCTCGGTGTTGGCCAGAGCCTCCATGCAGTGGCGGATGTCGCCGGGGGGCAGCATACCGATGTCACGCCGCAGCACGCCCGAGCCGCCGCCGTCGTCCGACACCGTTACCACGGCGGTCAGTGCGTTGGTGTGGCGCTTGAGACCGCGCAGCATGGTAGAAAGCCCCGTCCCGCCGCCGATGGCAACGATACGCGGCGCGCTCGCGCGGGCATTTTCAGGCGTCATGCAAACCGCCTCCTCTCTCACTCTATAGTATAACAGGAGAAGGGGAAAAATGCAAGCATCTCCCGGCAGCCCCGAAACGCTGTCTCAGGAGTATCGAGGCAGCGTCTCATACAGACTGTGAAGGTGCGGTGCCAGGCTGCCAAATACTCCGTCGTTAGCGTGAAAAAAGAGCGGATTGCCACACCAGTGTGCGCACTGGTTCGCAATGACAGTTCTCTCATGCGATGACGCAGGGTGCTTTTGCGTCAGGCAGCTTTTTTCTCCAGCGACTTTTTAAACTGCCGCGAGAAGAGAATTGCTGTGAAGGTCACGGCGATCACGTCGGCCACAGGTTCAGCGAGATAGACCGCCATGGTCTTATCCGGCAGGAGCGCAGGCAGCAGGTAGATCAGCGGCAGCAGCAGCACGAACTTGCGCACCACCGCCACGATGATCGAGCAGGGCGCGTTGCCGATGGAAACGAAGGTCATCTGGCAGGAGATCTGGATGCCGAAGAGGAACAGCGCGCCGCAGTAGATGCGCAGCGCCTTTGCGGTGAAGGCGATGAGCGCGGTGTCGGGCGTGAAGATGCCGGCAAACACCTGCGGGCAGAGCATGATGAACGCCCACAGCGCCGTGGCGTAGACCATGCAGGCGGTGAAGAGCAGACGGAAGGTCTTTTTCACGCGCTCGGTGTTGCCCGCGCCGTAGTTGTAGCTGGAAATGGGCTGCGCGCCCTGCGAAATGCCCTGCATGGGAAGCATGGCAAACTGCATGACGCTTGTGAGGATGGTCATCGCGCCGACGGCAATGTCGCCGCCGTAGCGTTCGAGCGAGCGGTTGAAGCAGACAAAGATGATGCTCTCGCTGCTTTGCATCACGAAGGCGGAAAGCCCCAGCGCCACGCACGGCAGCACCAGCTTCCAGTCGATGCCGAGGCTTTCCCGGCGCAGACGCAGCTGCGTCTTTTTGCCCGTGAGGAAGCGCAGCACCCACGCGCACGACAGCCCCTGCGACAAAATGGTGGCCAGCGCCGCGCCCCTGACACCCATGCCCAGCGCAAAGATGAAGATGGGGTCGAGGATGATATTGCTCACCGCGCCGATGAGCACCGTGCGCATGCCGTCGGTGGTGTAGCCCTGGGCGGTGATGAAGGCAGACATGCCCAGCGTGAGCTGCACGAACACCGTGCCGAGGGCGTAGATGTTCATGTAGTCCGTGGCATAGCCGATGGTGTTTTCGCTGGCACCGAAGGCGAGCAGCAGCTCTTCATTCCAAAAAAGCAGCACCGCCGTGAGCACGGCGGAGATGAGAAGCTGAAGCGTGAAGCAACCGCCGAGCACGCGTTCGGCGTTTTCCGGCTCGCCCTTGCCCATGAAGATGGACGCGCGCGGCGCGCCGCCGGAGCTGATCAGCGCGGCGAAGGCCGACACGATCATGATCACCGGCAGGCACACGCCAAGCCCCGTGAGCGCAAGGCTGCCCTCTTCGGGGATGTGGCCGATGTAGATGCGGTCGACGATGTTGTAGAGCATGTTGACAAGCTGTGCGATCACCGTGGGGATGGCCAGGCGCACGAGCAGCTTGCCGACAGGCTCGGTGCCAAGAAAGGTTTTGTTTTGCTGCATAAATTCCTCCGCTGCGCCGCCCGGAAGCTTTTTCGGACGGCGCATTCATAATAATAACAAGGTTAAGCCTCCGCCTGCTTTGCGCTGCGGCGCAGCTTGTAAAGCTCTTCGGCGGCCAGGCGCGTTTTCGCCACTACGTCGCCGCCGCGCGGGAAGCAGTAGTACAGCGCGCTGCGGTCGCCGATGCAGATCATGTCGCCCAGCTCGTACCAGAAGTAGTCAGCGTAGAGACTGTACGACGCCTCGGGCTTTTGTACAAAGTCCAGCGCACCGCCGCAGCCGGTGAGATGGAAGCCCTGCGTGTCGTGCCGCAGCCGCCCCTCGCCCACGCGCAGGATAGAGCGCATGTTGACCATCATGCAGATCTCCACCGGCATGTCCAACGCGTACTCGCCGCGCTCGAGCTCGCTGTGCACGCATGCGCGCTCCCACGCGTACCAGTCGGGCACATGGGTAAAGCGCCCCTCGCTGTTTTCGCAGCGCAGCGCGCCCAGCTCGGTGAGGCGGTAGCGCACGCCGCAGCGGTGACAGGTGAGCGCGGTGCCCACGCCGCGCATCTGCCCCTCGGTCTGGCAGTGGGGACACTTGTAGAGCACGCGGTTGAGCCCGTCGGCGCGGAAGGGTTCCTTCACCACCACGCCGTTTTGCTGCTGCCAGCGGAAATTGTCAAAGGTGAAGGCGCGCGTGAGCACGGCGTTGAGCTCGTCTGCGCTCTTTTCCGCAAGCTCGGCGGGGGAGAGGAGCAGACGCATCTCCGCGCTTACCCGGACGCGGCGGTTTTGCAGCCCGTTGTACAGCGGGTCGCGCGCAAAAGCGCCGTAAGTGCGGATCATCACCACCGGTACGCCGAGCACCTTGACGCACTTGCCCAGGCTTTCGGGCAGCGGCGTGGCTGTGCCGTCGAAGCTGTAGCTGGCCTCGGGGTAGAGCAGAAGCGAGCTTTTGAGCGTTTTCACCGTGTAGAGCATGTCGCGCACGAGCGCCGTGTCGGACTGGAACTTGCGCGTGGGGATGCAGCCGAGCGCGCGCATCAGCCCTTCCTTGCCCACAAAGCCGTCGGACGTGCAGACGATGTTGAACGGGCGCGGGTAGAGCAGCGCCGAGGCGATCTTCAGGTCGATAAAGCTGGAGTGATTCATCAGGTACAGACAGGGCTCGTCCGCGCCGATGCCCTCCAGCCCCACACGCGTGCAGGAAAAATGCGTGGCAAGAAGATCGGGGATGGAGGCAAGGCGCACCGCCGTGCGCAGCAGAAGTGAGGAACGGCGCGGTCTCTCGTGCTGCTGCCGGGGCTGCGCAAGCGCCTGCTCATAGCTCATATCCGTGACTTTGATCTTCATGGCTGTTCTCCTGTCGTTGTTTTTTACAGCGTACCACAAAACCGTACCGGACGCAAGGGAGAATCGTGCAGGGCACTTGCCCCGTTATGCGGGAAAACGCCGAAGGCTCGTGATGACGGTCTTTGGCAAAGCAGGAGCGTTTTCCGTACCTGATAATAAACCATTCTATGATACCACGTCCTTCCCCTCGCCGCTACGGGCAAATTCTTAAAAAAGCCTAAACAAATCGGCCGGTCGCTTGCCAAACGGGACAAGTTGTGATATTCTGGCACATACTGGGGCGAAATGCCGCAAATACACGCAAAGCGAAAATGCAAAGACAGAATAAGGAGTTGACCTCATGAAGCTCAACAACAAGCGCACGATGCTCGTCGGCCTTGCCTTCCTTTCGATCTGCGCCTTCTGGCAGATGTACGACAGCGTGGTGCCCAAGATCCTCACCGAAACCTTCCACCTCAACGAGACCTTCTCCGGCGCGATCATGGCGCTCGACAATATTCTTGCGCTGTTTCTGCTGCCGTTTTTCGGCGGCCTGAGCGACCGAAAGAACACGCGCATCGGCCGGCGCATGCCCTTCATCCTCTTCGGCACGGGCTGCGCGGTGATTTTGATGAATCTTCTGCCGCTGCTCGACAACAGCTATGCCGCCTCCGCCTCGCCGTTCAAGCTCGTCTCGTTCGTGCTGGTGCTGGGGCTGCTGCTCGTGGCGATGGGGACGTACCGCTCTCCCGCCGTGGCGCTCATGCCCGACGTCACGCCCAAGCCGCTGCGCTCGCGCGGCAACGCCATCATTAACCTCATGGGCGCGGTGGGCGGCCTTTTGTATCTGGCCGTGGCCGCCGTGCTCTACCCCAACGAAAAGGTGGCGGGGCTGGCACATGTGGACTATCAGCCGCTGTTTCTCGTGGTGTCGGCGGTGATGTTTGTGAGCGTGGGCGTGCTGTTCCTCACGGTGAAGGAGCCTAAGCTCGTGGCGGAAAACCGCGCGCTCGAGGAGGAGCACCCTGAGTGGAACCTTGCCGAGGACGACGGCAGCGGCAACGAGGTGCTGCCTGCGCCCGTCAAGCGCAGCCTCGGCTTTCTGCTCGCCTCCATTTCGCTTTGGTTCATCGGCTACAACGCCGTGACCACCTGGTGGACGACCTATGTGGGCGCCATTATGGGACAGGGGCTTGGCGGCGCGTCCACCTGCCTGCTCATCGCTACGGGCGGCGCGATCCTCTCCTACATCCCCATCGGACAGCTCGCCGCGAAGATTGGCCGCAAGCGCACCATCCTCTGCGGCTGCGTGCTGCTTTCGGCGATGTTTGCCGCCGGGTACTTCCTCACCACGCGCTTCCACGAGATCAACGCGGTGATGTTCGTCTGCTTTGCGCTGGTGGGCTTTGCGTGGGCGGCCATCAATGTCAACAGTCTGCCGATGGTGCTTGAAATGTGCCGCGGCAGCGACGTGGGCAAGTTTACGGGCTATTACTACACCTTTTCCATGGCGGCGCAGGTCATCACGCCTGTGCTCGCCGGCACGCTGATGCGCAACATCAGCTATCGCGTGCTCTTCCCCTACGCGGCGTTTTTCGTGGCGGCGTCGTTTGTGACGATGTGCTTTGTGCGTCACGGCGACGTGAAGGCTGAGGGCAAGCGCGGCCTTGCGGCCTTTGAGGAGATGGATTGATGCTTATTATCATTGGTATCCTGCTTTTGCTGCTGGCGGTGTGGCTTTTCCTGCTGCGCTGCCGGGGAAACGCCTCCGGCTGGGAGAAGCTGGAGGGGCGGCGCTATGCCCACCGCGGGCTGCACGACAAGAACAGCGGCGTGCCGGAAAACTCGCTCGCCGCGTTCCGCCGCGCGGTGGAGCACGGCTACGGCGCGGAGCTGGATGTGCACCTGCTTGCTGACGGGGAGCTTGCCGTGTTCCACGACAGCAAGCTAAAGCGCATGACCGGCTGCGAGGGCGCGGTGGAGGAGCTGACCGCCGCACAGCTGGGCGACTACTCACTTCTGGGCACGACGGAGACCATCCCGCAGCTGCACGAGGTGCTGCGCATTTTCGAGGGGACGCAGCTGCCGCTGATCGTAGAGCTCAAGCCCGTGCTCGGAAACTACGACGCGCTCGCCGCGCGCACGATGGAGGAGCTGGATAAGTTCCATGTGCCGTACTGCATCGAGTCGTTTGACCCGCGCTGCCTGCGCTGGCTGCGCCGCAACCGGCCCGAGGTCATTCGCGGCCAGCTCGCCGACAACTCTATCCGCAGCGCAAAGCCGGGGCGGAAGGGCGAGGCGTTTTGCCTTGCGACGCTGCTGGTCAACTGCATGGGTGTGCCCGATTTCATCGCCTACTGCCGCAAGGAGCGCGCCATTGCGCCGCTGCGCCTGTGCAAAACGCTCTTTGGCGCGCACATCGTCTACTGGACGCTGCGCGACGAGCAGGCGCTGCTCGACAGCGAAGCCGAGGGCGCGCTGGGCATTTTTGAAAATTTCATTCCTGAAGAGAAATAAGGAGCTTCCCTATGTCAGAACAGAAACGGCGCTGGGGCGACCGGAAGGACGCCACGCTCATCCGCAGAATGGATGGTCTGCATGCGATCTTTCCGCACCTGATGAACCATCGCACAGACGCAGAGGTTTATGTGAATATGGAGTTCGACGTGACGGACACTCTGCGCTACATTGAGAAGAAGAACGAGGGCGAGGAGGAATACCGCACCACACTGTTCCACTGCATCCTCATGGCGGTGGCCAAAACAGTGTATTTCCGCCCCGATCTCAACCGCTTTATCTCTGGCCGTCACTATTACCAGCGCGACGAGATCACGCTGGGCTTTGTGGCAAAAAAACGATTTGAGGATCACAGCGAGGAGTCGCTGATGGTCATTCCAGCCCTGGAGGACTGGACGCTCACCGCCGTGACGCGGCGCGTGGTGGGCAAGGTGCATAAGGCGCGCACCGAAAGAAGCAGCGGCATCAACGGCGCGATGGATGTGCTGAAGTATCTGCCGCGCTGCCTTTTGATGCTGGTGGTCGGCTTTGTCAAGCTGCTGGATTTTTACGGGGTCGTTCCGGATTTCCTGCGCGAGGATGACCCGAACTTTGCAACCATTTTCCTCACAAACCTCGGCAGCATCAAATGCCCCAGCGTATACCATCACCTTAACAACTACGGCTCCAACTCCATCATGGCAGCTGTAGGCACCATTCGTCGGGAAGAAAAGATCAATTCCGATGGCAGCCGCGTCGAGCGCGATGTGGTTGACATCGGCTTTACCATTGACGAGCGTATCGCCGATGGATTCTATTTTGCACGGTCGCTCAAGATCGTCCAACACCTGCTCGCGCACCCTGAGCTGCTCGAGCTTCCGCTGAATCAGGAGGTAACCTATGACTGAAATTACCGCAAAAACCCCGTGGGCCGGGCACACCGGCGAGGTGCCGCTGCACCTGGACTACTTCGACGGCTCGATGTTCGAGGCGCTGGAGCTGGTCGCAAAAAAGTATCCGAAGAACATTGCCTTTGACTTCATGGGCAAGTCCACCACCTATCCCCAGATGATCGAGCAGATCAAAAAGTGCGCCCGTTCGCTCAAGACCATCGGCGTGCGCGCGGGGGACAAGGTCACCATCGCCATGCCCAACTGTCCGCAGGCCATCTACATGTTCTACGCTGTCAACCTCGTCGGCGGCATCGCCAACATGATCCACCCCCTCTCCGCCGAAAAGGAGATCGAGTTCTACCTCAACGAGTCGCAGAGCGTCACGGCCATCACGCTTGACCAGTTCTACAACAAGTTTGAGAACATCCGCCAGAACACCGGTGTGGTCAACATCATCATCGCCAGCGTCAAGGACGCGCTCTCTAAGCCCATGCGCGCAGGCTATATGCTCACTGAGGGGCGCAAGATCAAAAAGATCCCTGAGGACGCACCCGTGATCCGCTGGAAGGAATTCATGAATATGGGCAAGGCGTGCTTCTGGAACTACTCCGTCAAGCGCACCGGCGACGACCCCGCCGTCATCCTCTACTCCGGCGGCACCACCGGCACCACCAAGGGCATCGTGCTCACCAACAAAAACTTCAACGCCCTCGGCCAGCAGGTCATCGCCGCCAACCCCATGTTCCACCCTGGCGACAAGATGCTCGCCGCCATGCCGCTGTTCCACGGCTTCGGCCTGGGCGTGTGCGTGCACACCATGCTCTCGCAGGGCGGGCGCTGCATCCTCGTGCCGCGCTTCACCGCGCAGAGCTACGCCAAGCTCATCACAAAGTACCGCTGCAACTTCATCGCGGGCGTGCCCACGC
>CAYPLM010000048.1:0-8320 GCA_964411575.1 uncultured Oscillibacter sp.
GCGCGAAAAAGGACGGATTGCCACACCAGTGACATCGGTCACTGGTTCGCAATGACGCTTTTTTTGACAGTCTCACAAGTCGCGTGTCGTGAAAACGATACGCGGCTTGCTTACTTTTATCGGCCGTTACGCAAAGCGGATCACCTGCGCGTTTACATCCACCGTTGCCGGTACGCCGAAGGGCAGGATGCAGCGCGGCTGGGCGTGCCCGACGTTTACGTTAAAGACGATAGGCAGCTCCTTCCGGTCGATCACCTCGCGCAGCAGTCTGCGATACTCCTGCGCGTAAAGCTCGTCCACGGGCTTGCCGACGAGAACGCCGGAGAGCACGTCAAAAAGCCCGGTCTCTTTGAGCGCGGTGAGCGCGCGGCGGTATTTCTGCGGCGGCATTTTCTCCTCACTGGTCTCAAGCAGGAGGATCTTTCCCGCCCACTCCTCTTTCCCGGGGAAAAGGTCGTAGCGCCGGCAGAGAAGCGGCATGTCGGCGTAGCGCTCGGGGCTGAAAAAGCCGTACATCGTGTCGAGGCAGCCGCCCAAAATCTCGCCGGAAAAGACCGGCGCGCCCTGTAGCAGCTCGAAGCCGTGGCCGGGATGCGTCCTGAGAGGCGTGCCCAGCTGGTCTGGGCTAAAGTCGATGCGCCCCTCGTACCACACGTCGCTCGGACGCACCTCGCGGATGGTCCCGGTGCGCAGCAGAGTGTCAAAATAGTGCGCCGTGTATGGCAGCATGTCCTCGCTCAGCTCGCACACGTCGGGCAGGAACGCCTGGCCGTAAAAGCTCTTCATCCCCACCTTGTGGAGCATGAAATGGTTGACCGTGGTGTCGGAAAAGCCGAGAAACACCTTGTCCGCCGCTGCGGCCGCCAGCTCGCCGTGCTCAAGGAGGTAGGGCAGCAGACGGTAGGTGTCGTCCCCGCCGATGGCGCAGAGAATCATGTCGATCTGCGGGTCGGCGAGCGCCTGCAGCAGGTCGGCGGCGCGCTCGGCAGGGTGCTCCTTCCCATAGTCCAGCCCCCGGCATGCGTGCGGCATGAAGCGCACGTTCAGCCCGCGCTGAGAAAGCCGCCGCAGGCCAAGCGTAGTCTCGTGCTCGATGAATTTCTCACCCAGCAGCCCGCGCGACAGGCTGACGATGGCAACGTTTTTGATCATACAGGCCGCGCTCCTTTCAGGACGGCTTCTCCAGCGACATGAAGCCGCCGTGCAGCCAGTTGCAAAGCTCCTCCGGCGTGCCGGGCGCGGCGACGGTGGAAAATTCCGTGCGGCCGGGGATCATGCGGGAGTTGTCGTTGCTCTCCGCCCACTGCACGCGCTGCAAAATGGGTGCAGTGCAGTGCGCAAGCGCGCCGTCGGGCGCGTTTTGGTGCTGAAGGAGGATGGTGACATAGCGGTTGTCCGACGTCCAGCGGCCAAAATTCGTGGTGGGTTTGCGCCATTTCCACAGACACTCGTCACCGCTGCTTTTGCGCAGCTTGAGATAGCCGTTGGCGATGTCCTGCGTGCAGCGCATCAGCCAGATGACGTGGTAGCCCGCGCGCTGAAAGTGCTGGCAGACGTCAAAAAAGCTGCTCTCCATCAAAAGCCCGTCCTGAAGCATCATGACAAAGTGGTTGATCTGCACATAGGCGACGATGGTCTCGCCGTCCACCGTGATGGGGACGTTGCGGCACTCGGGCGGCACAAGCGCCTGCCACTGTGCGCGCCACGCCTCAGTGGAGGACTGAACGATGGGCTGGGGCTTTTTCCTGAAGAAAAACGGCATGGGGCCTCTCCTTTCGTCAATGCGGAGGAGCGTCTGCTCCCTTTTATCACAAGCCGATTTTGCGTGCTTTTACGTTTCCTCAATGAGGGCGCGGAAGGTGGGGAGGCTGCGCAGGATCATCTCATGGCTGACACAGGTGCTCACGCGGAAGTACGCCGGGCAGCCGAAGCTGTCGCCGGGCACGATGAGAAGGTCGCGCTGCTTGGCGCGCTCGGAAAAGGTCGCGCTCGAACCGCCGGGCGCCTTGACCATCATGTAGAACGCGCCCTGCGGGTACACACACTCGTAGCCGTATTCGGTGAGCGCGCGGTAGAGCGTCTGGCGGTTGCGGTCGTAGGCGGCCAGGTCGGGACGTGCGCGCAGGCAGGCTTTCACCACGTGCTGCTGCATGGCCGGCGCGCACACATGCCCAGCCATACGCGCCGCACCGGCGATGGCGCAGAACAGCTCCTCGTGATCAGCGGCGCAGTCGGGCACGCAGACGTAGCCGATGCGCTCGCCCGGAAGGCTGAGCGACTTCGACCATGAGTAACAGATGATCGTGTTTTCATAGATCGACGGCACATAGGGCACCTCGATGCCGTCGTAGGCAAGCTCACGGTAGGGCTCGTCGGAGATGAGGTAGATGGGGTGGCCGAATGCGGCGCTCTTTTCGCGCAGCAGCGCGCCGAGCGCCTCGAGCGACGCACGGGAGTAGATCACACCGGAGGGGTTGTTGGGCGAGTTGAGCAGCACGGCCTGCGTGTGCTCGTTGAGGAAGGGGGCGATCTTCTCGGGGTGGAGCTGGAAGTCTGCCTCGGCGGGCACCACCACGCTTTTGCTGCCGCTCATGCTCACGAACATCGTGTATTCAGGGAAGTGCGGCGCGAGCAGCACAAACTCTGCCTCGGGTACGGACAGCGCATGGATGCAGGAGATCAGCGCGGGAGCCGCACCGCAGGTGACGAAGATGTTTTCCGCGCGCACGGCCATGCCGGAGCGCGCCGTGATGTCCTCGGCGATGGCGCGGCGCGCCTCCATGTCGCCGGCGGCGGGGGTGTAGCCGTGTACCGCCACGCTGTCCTCACGCGCGGCCTCGCGCATAAAGGCCTGACGTACCTCCTCCGGCGCGGGGACGGAAGGGTTGCCGAGCGAATAATCGTACACGTTCTCCGCGCCCACCTCGGCGGCGCGGCGCAGGCCGTGCTCAAACAGCTCACGGATGCCCGAGCGCTTCGCGCCCAGCTGGTACATGCTTTCAAGATACATCACGTTGCCTCCTTGTCAGATTTTGTTGGAACGCCGCCAGATGTGCTGTGCCTCGGCGGCGGCGATGAGCTCGTCGCGGAAGTCGGGGTGCGCGAGCGAAACAAGCGCCTCTGCCCGCTGCCACACGGCAAGCCCCGCCAGATTGACGCAGCCGTATTCCGTGACAAGGTAGTACGCCTGCGAGCGAGGGGCGGAGATGATGTCGCCTTCAAAGTGCGGCACGATGCGCGAGTGCAGCGCGCCGCTCTTGTCGCGGAAGGACGAGGTCATGCAGATAAACGCCTTGCCGCCGCGCGACATGGCCGCGCCGGTGAGAAAGTCCAGCTGTCCGCCCGTGCCGCTGATCTGCCGCGTGCCCGAGCTTTCCGAGCTGATCTGCCCGTAGAGATCCACGGCCACGCAGTTGTTGATGGAGATCATGTTGTCGATGCTGCCGATGGTAGTCAGCGCGTTGACATGCTCGAGCGGGGCGGCGGTGACGCAGGGGTTTTGATCCACCCAGTCGTAAAGCTGCTGCGAGCCGAATACCATGCCTGTCATGCCCTTGCCGGGATGCTGCGTGAGGCAGCGGTTGGTGAGCTTTCCTGCCTTGAACAGCTCGTAATACGCGTCGCCGCACAGCTCGGTGTGCATGCCGAAGTCCTTCAGCTCAGACTGCGCGAGCAGCGCGCCCACCGTGTTGGGAAGCGAGCCGATGCCCAGCTGCAGCGCCGCGCCGGAGGGGATATGCGGCACGAGGAGGTTTGCAATGGCGATCTCTTCGGCGGAGGGGGCACTGAGCGGGAACTGCGGCAGCGGCGGGTGCGCGCCCTCGACCACATAATCCACCTCGTCGATGTGGATCACCTCGTCAAAGCCGCCGCAGATGTGCGGCAGACGCTCGTTGACCTCAAGGATGACGATGTCTGCCTTGCGCAGGATCTCGCGTGCCACGCCTGTGGCGCAGGAGAGGTTGAAGTAGCCGTGCTTATCCATGGCCGTCACGCTCATCATGGCCACGTTGACGGGCAGGAAGTTGCGGTAGTACCAGGTGTTGTTGCGGAACACCATGGGGATGAAGCTGCAAAGCCCGCGGTCGCTGAGCTTGCGCTCGTAGGCAGAGAAGTGCCAGCTGTTGTAGCAGAAGTGCTCGCGCGTAGGGTCGCACTCCACGGCCTTGAGCGGGCCGAACATCAGGTTGCCGCGCAGCTTGACGTCGAAGAGCTCGTCGCGCCGTTTGGCCAGCGCCTCGTCCAGCAGCACGGGAAAGCCTACGTTGGAGGTGTAGTCCACCCAGTCGCCGCTTTTCACCACCTGCACGGCCTCATCCGCCGTGCGCAGCTTTTTGCGGTACTGCTCGTATACGTCGATCATGGTGTCTCCTTATTTCGCGCTCTCGCGCCCGGCGCGGTAGGCGCGCAGGTTGAGCTCGAGGAATTTTGCCGGGACGGTGCGCGCGATCACGCCCTCCCAGTCGATATCGTCCATCGCCAGCGCGCGGGTCATTGCACCGAAGAGCACGATGTTCATGCACTTGGCGCTGCCCAGCTCCTCGGCGATGGCGGCGGCGTTGAGTGTGTAGCACTTGAAGTGGCTCTGCATGGCCTCGAGGCAGCCATCGGGATATTCGCACAGCCCCGCCGCCACAGTGGACGAGGGGATGGCGTAGTCGTTGATCACGGCCACGCCGTCGGGCTTTAAAAAGCGTGCGTAGCGCACGGCCTCCATGCGCTCAAAGGCCACCAGCAGGTCGGCCGCGCCCTCGCCGATGACAGGGGAGTAGACCTTCTCGCCCCAGTGCACCTGCGTGGACACGCTGCCCCCGCGCTGGCTCATGCCGTGCACCTCGCTCATTTTTACGTCATAGCCGGCCTCCATCAGCCCGCCGACAAACACCTTGGCCGTCAGGATGGCGCCCTGACCGCCCACGCCGACAAGAATGGCACTTTTGCTCATTTCGTGTTCTCCTTCCTCGTGATCGCCTTTTTCGGGCACACCTGGGCGCACACCGTGCAGCCCACGCACTGGTTGACGTCGATGCGTGCCTTGCCGTTTTCGATCATCACGGCGGGGCAGCCTACCTTCAGGCACATCTTGCAGCCCACGCACTTCTCGCGGTCGACCTCGCAGAGGCTGATATCGTGGCGCAGACGCTTGATCAGCAGGCACGGCCTGCGGCAGATCACTGCGGCGGGCACCTCGCTTTCCAGTGCCTCGTCCAGCGCGTGCTTCATGGCGGCAAGGTCCTGCGGGTCGACGATGATGATGTTGCGGTAGCCGCAGCCGCGCAGAACGTCCTCGATCTTCACGCTTGCGGCGATCTCGCCTTCCAGGTCGTAGCCGGAGGCGGGGTTTTCCTGATGGCCGGTCATGCCGGTGATGTGGTTGTCGAGCACCACGGGAATCACGCCGCCGTTGTTGTAGATGTTCTCCACCGCGCCGGTGATGCCGCTGTGGAAGAAGGTGGAGTCGCCCACCACGCCGAACACGCGCTTTTTCTGCCCGGTTATCGCCAGCGCGTGGCTCATACCCACGCCCAGCGAGAAGCCGCCGCCCATGCACGTCACGGTGTCCAGCGCGCTCAGCGGGGCGGACGCGCCGAGCGTGTAGCAGCCGATGTCGCCGGTGACTACGCAGTCTTTATACTTGCCCACCGTGTAGAAAAAGCCGCGGTGCGGGCAGCCGGGGCACAGCGCCGGGGGACGGGACACGGCCTCCACGCCCACGTCCACGGTTTCCGGCTTGATGCCGAACAGCTCCTCGCGCAGACGCTGGGGGTTCTGCTCGTACATCACGCCCACGCGCTCCTTGCCGATGCAGGGGATGCCGGCGGCGCGGATCTGCTCTTCCATAAAGCCGTCGAGCTCCTCGATGACGTAGAGCTGCTCCACGCTTGCGGCAAACTCGCGGATCAGGCGCATGGGCAGAGGATAGGTAAGACCCAGCTTCAAAAACGAGGTGTCCTCAGGGAACACGTCGCGCGCGTACTGATAGGCGATGGAGGCGGAGATCACGCCCACCTTGCCACTGCCCTTTTCCAAGCGGTTGAGCGGGGAGGTGCAGCCGTACTCCTCGAGTGCGGCGAGGTTCTTTTCCACCTTCGGGTGATTGCGGTAGGCGTTGGCGGGGGTGCAGACGTTTTTGGCGATGTTGCGCGCATAGGGCACAACAGGCTGCTCCTCACGCTCGCCGAAGGCAACAAGGCTCTTCGAGTGCGACACGCGCGTGGTGGTGCGCAGCAGTACGGGCATGTCAAACTGCTCGGAGATGCGGAAGGCTTCCTTCGTGAAGTCCAGACACTCCTGTGAGTCGGACGGCTCGATGAGCGCGATCTTGGCGTGGCGCGCATAGTGGCGGTTGTCCTGCTCGTTCTGCGAGGAGTGCATGCTGGGGTCGTCCGCTGTGACGATCACAAAGCCGCCCGTCACGCCGTTGTACGCAGCAGTGAACATCGGGTCGGCGGCCACGTTTACGCCCACATGCTTCATGGCCGTCATGCTGCGCACGCCCGCCACGCATGCGCCGTAAGCCACCTCGAGCGCCACCTTTTCGTTGGGAGCCCACTCGCAGTGCAGCACATCCTTGTACTGGGGCAGGTTTTCAAAGATCTCGGTGCTGGGGGTGCCGGGGTAGGCCGAGCAAACGCGTACGCCCGCCTCGTAAGCGCCGCGGGCAATGGCCTCGTTGCCGGTGAGGAGACAGCGATCCATGTTGAACATTCCACCTTTCGAATTTACTTTAGAGGGTAAAAGAATAAAGGGCTTTTTCCTGAACGACAGGAAAAAGCCGCATGTTTTGGGCCCGGCGCACGGGGCAGCAGAACCCAACGGTATACAGAGAAGAGGCAGCTTCTCCCTTTTCCCTTACATATTACCATGCGCATGATGGAAAAGCAAGTAGAAATTGTAAAAATACTTACTTTAGAGCTCTGCTTTTTCAATGTTTTCAACAAAAGGAGCGGCTCTGCTTTTGTTCTTGTCTTGCTCTGCGCCGTGTGCTACAATACAAAAAACAGCGGCTCGCAGCTGCGGCCGCAGAGAGCTTAGAAGGAGGCAGCGTTATGATCCTGTATTTTTCCGGCACGGGCAACAGCCGCTATATTGCTGAGCGCCTTGCCGCGTATTTTGGGGACGAGCTTTTGGACATGGGCGCGCGCATTGCCGCAGGGGACGAGAGCACCGTGCAGGTCGGCGGACGGCTGGTGATCGTCACGCCCACCTATGCCTGGCGCATTCCGCGCATCGTGCGCGACTGGCTGCGCCGCACGCAGCTTGTCGGCGCGGGGCGGACGTGGTTTGTGATGAGCTGCGGCGACGAGGTCGGCAACGCCGACCATTACAACCGCGCGCTGTGCGGGAAGAAGGGGCTTTTGTACGGCGGCACGGCGCAGATCGTGATGCCTGAGAACTATATTGCCATGTTCCACGTGCCCGACGCGCCGCGTGCGCGGCAGATCGTGGCGCGGGCCGAGCCGGAGATCGACCGGGTGGCCGCGTGCATCGCTGCGGGCGAGACACTGCCGTCTCCGCGCCTGAGCGTGGCGGACCGGCTGAAAAGCGGCCCCGTGAACCCCGTTTTCTACCGCTTTTTCGTCAAGGCGAAGGCGTTTACAGCGAGCGAGGCGTGCACGGGCTGCGGCCGGTGCGCGCGCCTTTGCGTCATGAACAACATCACGCTGCAAAACGGCAGACCGGTCTGGGGCGAGGCTTGCACGCACTGCATGGCCTGCATTTGCCACTGCCCCGCCGAGGCCATCGAGTACGGCGAGAAGAGCGTGGGCGAGCCGCGCTACCGGCTTGAGGCGCTGCAGCTGGGGGAAACGGAGGAGTAAGATGGAACAGACACAGCTTGCGCGCATCCGCAGCATGGAATGCGCGCTCAACGAGGCCGCCGCTGCGGTGGCGGACATGGAGGCGGCGCTTGCGCGCTACACTGCCGTGCTGCCGAAGCTGCGGGAGCTGGAGGCGTACTACGAAAGCCCGCTCTGGCTTCAGGACTACGACGACGACAACGCCGGCCGCCTTCCCGTCGACCTTGCGCGCGGCGTGCTCACCGAGGACGCGCTGTACGACCTGCTGAGCGACAACGCGCGCTTGCTATTCGACCTGCGGGCGCTGCAATAAGACCGCCGGACACAAAAAAGGGCCCTGCCGGGGTGGGAGTTGCACTCACTCCGGCAGGGCTCAGCTTGTCAAAAAAGCCTTGCTGAGTTTCGCGTCCGCAGACGCGAAAGCAGTTTGATCGTTTTTCCGGCGGCATGCACGTCGGAAAAAACTCTTCTCAGTGCGCTGCGGCGGGCTGTAAGCCTTCTCAAAAAGCGGCGTCAGCCGC
>CAYPLM010000048.1:8420-10474 GCA_964411575.1 uncultured Oscillibacter sp.
CGCTGAAAGAGGCGTTGCCGCGCGGTGTTTTGCTGCATTTTGCGGTGCGCTTTCGCGCATGAAGCGTTACGCCTCGAGCGTGCGGATAAGCGTGGGGAGAAGCGGCTCGAAGGCCGCGCCGTACCAGTGGTCGGGGAGCTCTGTGGTGTAGCCGATGCAGGCGAGCACATAGTCCGCTGCGATGCGTATGGCGTCGGCAGCGTCCTTGCCGCGCAGCAGCGCGCCGACAAAGGCCGAGGCGTAGATGTCGCCCGTGCCGTGGCAGCCGTTTGCCAGCAGCGTGTGCTCGTAGTGCGCCTCGCCCGCCGCGCCGCGCAGCAGCACGCCGGTCTTGCCGGGGGTGAAGCTCACGCCGGTGAGCGCCACGTTGCGGCAGCCCAGCGCGAGCAGCTTCTCCGTCAACGCGTCGATGCTGCGGCGGTCGCAGACGGCGGTGTAGGGCGTGTCGGTGAGCAGACACGCCTCGGTGAGGTTGGGCAGGATGTAGTCCGCGCGGGCGCAAAGCCCCTTCATCGCCTCCACATACTCCTGGTCGAAGGCGGGGTAGAGCTTGCCGTTGTCGGCCATGGCCGGGTCGACCACGGTGACGCAGGCGGCATCGGCGGCGGTGCGGAAGATATCCTCCACAATGCCGACCTGACGCGTGCTGCCCAGATACCCGGTGTAAATGCCCGCGAAGCGCAGCCCCTCACGCTGCCAGTGCGCCGCGATGGCGGGCATGTCATCGGTCAGGTCGCGGCAGGTGAAGCCGGTGAAGCCGGCAGTGTGCGTGGAGAGCACCGCAGAGGGCAGTACCGCCGTCTCCAGTCCGCAGGCGGAGAGGATGGGCAGCGCCACGGTCAGCGAGCACTGTCCCACGCAGGAGATATCCTGAATGGTCAGAATGCGTTTATATGAGTTGGACATGGAAGTATTTCCCCTTTCCGGTTCTTTTCCCCCATTATGCGCGCTTTGCCGCGCGGTGAAAAGCACCAGAATGATAAAATCTGAGCGCGCCAGAAAAGCCCCCGTCATTGCGAGCCAGTGACATCGGTCACTTACTTCGCAATGACGCTTTTTTAGAAAAGTGAGGGCTGCTGCAAGGGGGATTGCAGCAGCCCTCTGATATTATTTGGAAAAGCGCGAGAAGAGCGATACGAGCAGCGTGATGAGCAGCATCACCGCGAAGATGCCCAGCATCCCCTGCCAGGTGATGGTGACGGCGGCGGCGAGCGCTTCAGAGCTGAAGGTTCCGAAAAGACTCATTCTGTATTCCTCCTTTTATCCGAGCAGCTGGGGCACGAGGTTTAAGATCATGCCGCCGGCGAGCACCGAGGCGATTTGCCCGGCGACGTTGGCACCCACCGCGTGCATGAGCAGGTGGTTTTGTTGGTCGGCTTCAAGGCCGAGCTTCTGCACCACGCGCGCCGACATCGGGAAGGCGGAGATGCCCGCCGCACCAACCATGGGGTTGACCTTGGTGCGGGAGAAGAGGTTTAAGAGCTTAGCGAACATCACGCCCGCGATGGTGTCGAACACGAAGGCGACAAGACCCAGGCACATGATGACCAGCGTGGACAGCTGCACGAACTCCTCAGCGCGCATGGAGAAGGAAATGGTGATACCCAGCAGCAGCGTGATGAGGTTTGCCAGCACGTTCTGCGCAGTCTCGCTCAGACGGTCGAGGCAGCCGCACTCACGCAGAAGGTTGCCGAACATCAGGAAGCCCACGAGCGATACGGACATCGGCGCGATGAAGCCGGCGATGATGGTGACGAGGATGGGGAAGCAGATGCGCAGCGTGCGCGTGACCTTTTTGGGGTTGTAGGGCATTCTGATGGCGCGCTCTTTCTTGGTGGTGGCCAGCTTGATGGCGAAGGGCTGAATGATGGGCACGAGCGCCATGTAGGAGTATGCCGCCACAGCGATGGGGCCGATGTAGCGGGAATGCAGCACCTGCGAGACGAGGATGGAGGTGGGGCCGTCGGCTGCGCCGATGATGCCGATGCTGGCCGCGTCGGCAAGGTCAAAGCCGAGCAGGGTGGCGGCGATCATGGTCAGGAAGATGCCGAACT
>CAYPLM010000049.1:0-10468 GCA_964411575.1 uncultured Oscillibacter sp.
ACTGGCAGCTGCGCTTTTAAGGCTTTCTAGCGCATTAGCTTTTAGACGACTGCGCGCCGAATTTCGACCCGCAGCTCGACCCCAAGTGCTGCTGGGCGCTGCGCCACCCCGAGTTCTTCCCCGTGGAGGTCAACCGCGCCGACTACGAAGCCCTGCTGCGCGTGCCGGGCATCGGCGTGAAGAGTGCGCGGCGCATCCTGGTCGCACGCCGCGCGGGGACGCTGCGCGAGGAGGATCTGGGAAAGCTGGGCGTGGTGGTCAAACGCGCGCGATATTTTGTCACCTGCGGCGGCCGCAGCTCGCCCGCGCTGCGTCTCTCTCCCGCGCATGTACAGGCGAGTCTGCTTTCCGCCGAACGCGCCGCACTGCCCGCTGCGGCGCTCGACCAGCTGTCGCTTTTTGACGGCGCTTCCTGACGAAGGAGCATCCCATGGCATGGAAGGATATCATTTACCAATACGATGGCAGCTTTGACGGTCTGCTGTGCTGTATTTTTGAAAGCTATACGCACAAAGAGCGCCCCACCGCCATTGTCGACGGCGAGGCGCTGTGCCTTTTTGACGTGCGTCTGGTGGTCACCGACGCCGCGCACGCCGCGCGCGTGTACCGCAGCCTGCGGCGTATCTCGCCGGAGGTGGGGCCGTTTCTACGGCGCGTGTTTCTGACCTGTCTGGAGGAAAAAGAGGTGGCCATCTGGCGCTTTGTCGAGCGGCTGTATCAGGAGGGCGCGCCGCTGCTGCGCCGCCTGTCGGACGAGACGTATCACCCGCTGCTGTGCGCCGTGCGGCATATGAACGGCGAGGCCGAGCTACTGCGCGGCTTTGTGCGCTTCAGCGAGTTTTCCGGCGTACTGGGCGCGGAGATCGAGCCGAAAAACCGCGTTCTGCCCCTGCTGCGCGGGCATTTCTGCGCACGCTACCGCGAGGAGAGCTTTTTTATTTACGACCGCACGCACCACGAGGCGCTGCTCTACGCTGCGCACGCCGCGCGCATCGTGCCGCTCGACTCGTTCACCATGGCCGAGCCGGACGAGACGGAGGCGGCCTACCGCGTGCTCTGGCGGCGCTTTTACGACACCATCGCCATCCGTGAGCGTGAAAACCCGCGTCTGCGCATGAGCAACATGCCAAAACGCTACTGGGGCACACTCACCGAGCTGAAGCCGCCCACCGATGCCGAACAGCGCGCACTCGACGCTATGCGCACCGCGCCGCAACTTCCGCAGACATAAAAAGCAAGCATCCCGCACGGTGTGCGGGATGCTTGCAAATTAATTATGCTTTGATCTTTTCCAGATTATCCAGCGCGTGGTTCGCTGCGCCGATCAGGTCGGCGCGCTCGCAGGTGGCGAAGTGATACTGCACCCAAAGCTCGAAGGTTTCGTCGTCCAGTGTGTCAATGCAATCGCGCATATAGTTCGTCGCCCCGTCGGTCGCAACCACCTTGAGCCGCCTGACGTTTTCAAAGCGCGCGTCCAGCGCGTTGATCTCTTCCGTGCGGATCATCTCAAACAGATCCGCCTCCTCCGCAAGAAGGCGGAAATCCTCCGTCAGCTTCCCCTCCTGCAAAAGTTCGCGGGTGTGCCCGCCCTTGAAGGCGTACTGGATCATCGTCGCCTCGTTCATGGCATAGGCCGCCAGAATGTGTCCACCCGTTTTGGTCACGCGGACGGCCTCGGCGAGCACCTTCTGCTTATCCGCGTCGGTGTACACATGGTGCATCGGTTAGAGCACGAGTGTCAGGTCGAACGTCTCCGACGCAAAGCGCGAAAGGTCGAGCGCCGTGCCGTGATGCGTGGTGATGTTGGAACGGCCGACACACTTTTCGTTCATGAGCGCAAGGTTGTGCGCGACATATTCAAGTGCCTCCACCGTGTGCCCCTCCCGGGCAAGCGCGATACTGTATCGTCCCGTCCCCGCGCCGACCTCTAAAATGCGCTTGCTGCCGCCGGGTAAGAAGAGTTTTTTCCGACGCACATGTCGCCGGAAAAAATGATTGAACTTATTTCGCGTCTGCGGACGCGAAACTCTGCGAGGCTTCTTTCACAAGCAGAAGCGCAGGTCAGCGAACATGCGTTGACCTGCGCTTCTTTTTTTATGTTTCTGCTACCGTCTGCGGCTTAGGGCATGTTTTCGCTGATGTCGCGCGCGCTGTAGCCGAATTCGATCTCGCCGAAGCCGTCCTTGAGCAGGATCCTGGCGTAGATAGTCGCCTTCAGCAGCTCGTATTGGTCGCCGCGGTAATAGAACCAGATCTCGGCGCCGTCTACCGTGCGCTCGCCGAAGGAGGTGAAGCCCGCCTTTTCCAGCTCTCCGATCATCCAGTCGACATCGCTCAGCGTGACATCGTAGCCGTAGTTGGCGAAGTAGCCTCTGCTGCTCCAGGACTCGCCGCCGATGCCGAGAACACCGTGCTCGTTGCAGAATTCCGTGTATACGGTCTCAAGATACCCGATGCCAAAGCTCATGGCGTAATCGACCATATCCCACAGGTCGTGCTCGCGGTAGGTGGGCTGCTCGGCGGAGGTGATGACCATGGCCTTTTGGCTGCATGCCACCACAATGACCCAGCTTTGCTCGCCCATGCCGTCGCAATGCAGCCAGTTGTGTGCATATTCGATCTGATAGGGCTTCACGTCGGGGACGTAGGGCATCTGCTCGTCCTTGTACCCCTGCTGCTTCAGCGCGTCGATGTACAACCGCGCGGACTGCACAAGGTAGTCGCCCTCGAAATAGTAGATCATGCTGCTGCCGGCCGTCTCCACGTTGGTAGCCTCGGAAAGAACGAGCGGCTGATAGCCCTCCTCAGGGGGCGCGTTGGGGTCCTTGCCTGTGGCGCTGCCGCTATAGCTCACGGCGCTTTCCATGATCGCGCTCTTTTCGAGCGCATAGCCGGGGGCAGAGAAGGCATAGGTCAGCTTTCCGTCAGACCACGCAAGCTGCGCCGTCACATAGACCTCGACATCCGGATAGGCCTTGACCTGCGCCTCGTAGTACACGCTGTTATCCCCTTCCTCGCGGACGGTTTGGACATAGCCAAGCGCGTCCAGCTCGGCGATGTACTTTTCAAGGCGCGTCAGGGTGACATCGCAGACCTGATAGCCCGCCAGCTCCTTTTCGGTGCTGAAGCTGTCGGCATAATACAGGCGGATGCAGCTCGTCGCGTCCCTGGGCATGTAGTCATACACGCTGTCCGTGAATTGGGGCTCGCCGATCTCCTCCTCCGTCATGCCCAGCAGCAGCCAGCAGGTGCGGTCGTTGGGGATCTCACCGACGATCATCACAACCATCCCGGTGTTCCTGTTGAAGCCCATACGCAGATGTGCTTCTGTCTCTCGGCTCTGCAGGTCTTCAAGCTCGGCATTGTTCCAGCTGTTTCTGTCCCCCGAGTAATAGCCCGCCTGGAACACTTCAGACTTAATGGCATCATAGTCGTTATAGCTTTCTACATCCAGGTTCAAGCCGCTGAGGACCAGCGCGCCGTAGCCGTCCTGCTCGACCCATGCGCCGTTCCTGTTCTCCGCGCTCGTGTGGGGCAGGAGCTTTAAAGCTCGCTGTTCTCGGTGCCAACCATTGCGCTGCCGCCCTCGGAGCCGTCAGGCTCCTCGGAGGGCTGCTGCGTGCCGATCTCGTTGGAGCTGCCGACCTCGTCGACGGGCAGCTGCGTGTCGGGTGTGGTTGGATTGTCCCCGCCGCAGGCCACCGCGCTCAACGCAAGAACGAGCGCAAGGACAAGCGCGGCGAGGCGCTTACTAAGAGCATGTACTGACTTCATGATACGTTTTCTTTCTGTCTTTTGGCCTTAATTGCCGAAGATCTCTTCGACATTGGGCAGCTTTGCCAGAAGATCGTCGACCTGTTGGTCGGTGAGGTTGTTGCCGTGCAGGCCGAGCGTGCACAGCTTGCTCAGCCCTTCCAGCGCGGTGACATCGCTGATCTGGTTGTACTGGAGGTACAGCGCCCACAGCTCGCTCATGTCGCGCAGCACGCTGATATCGCTGATGGTATTAAATCCGAGGTCAAGCTCCACCATGCCGTTGAGGCCGCCGAGCGCGCTGATATCGCTCAGGCTGTTGTAGCAGAGGTTGAGCTCCGTCAGGTTGTGCATGTCGTGCAGCGCGCTGATGTCCGTGATGCTGTTATGTCCCAGAGAGAGCGAGCGCAAATTGTGAAGGCCGGTAAGAGCGGTGATGTCGCTGATGCTGTTGTTCGTCAGGCTCAGCACCTCCAGCGCGGTCAGGTTGTCGAGAACGCCGATATCGCTGATGTGGTTGTCGCCGAGCGCAAGCTCTTTGAGCCCTGTCAGGCTACGCAGGGCGCTGATATCACTGATGTCGTTGTAGTCAAGAGAGAGCTTGGTAAGCTTTGTCAGGCCGCGCAGCGCGCTGATATCGGTAATGGTGTTCTCGCTCAGAATCAGCTCGGTCAGATTGGTCAGGTTGCGCAGGGCACTAATGTCGCTGACGCTGTAGCCGGTGCCGAAGAAGCTGTTTTGCCCGTTGTAGACGTAGAGGTAGGTGAGGTTAGTCAGCGTGCCAATGGCGCTGATGTCGGTGATATGGTTGTCACCGAGGGACAGTCGCGTCAGGTTGGTAAGTCCGCTCAAAACGCTGATATCGCTGACGCCGGTATGCACGAGGTCAAGCACTCTCAGGTTTGTCAGGCTGCGCAGGGCGCTCAGGTCAACGATGTCGGAACCCTGGGCGCTGACATTGGTGATTTGGTTTGCGTCCTCGCGCTGCGCGAGCGCGTCCAGCTCCTCCTGATTGAGGACGATTGCTGAAAGCGTGACGATCTCAGGCTCGGGCTCCGTCGCGGGGAGCTGGCTAAGGTCGGGCAGGAAAGCGGTCAGGTCGGTCAAGCTGGCAAGCGCGCCGATGTCGCCGACCCGCGTCTCCTGCAGGTTGAGAACCATCAGCGAGGTCAATCCGCCGAGGGCGCTGACACTGCTCAGGCCGCTGTTGTTGCCGAGGTTGAGCGACCGCAGTGCGGTCAGGCCGCCCAGTGTGCTGACATCCGTGATGCTGTTGTAGCCGAGGTTCAGGTCGGTCAGCGCGGTCAGGCCGCCGAGCGCGTCAACCGAAGTGACGCTGTTGTCGTACAGCCAGAGCGTTTCCAGCGAGGTCAGGCCGCTGAGGGCACTGATGTCGCTGATGCTGTTGCTTTGCAGGTGGAGCGTGCGCAGCTTCGTCAGGCCGCGCAGCGCGCTGATGTCGCTGATGCCGTTTCTGTCCAGGCCAAGCTCCTCAAGGTTAACAAGGCCGCTGAGCGCACTGATGTCGCTGATGCTGTTATAGTCCAGCCACAGCGCCTTCAGTTTCGTGAGACCACGCAGCGCGCTGATGTCGCTAACGCTCATGCTGCGAAGAGTCAGCTCTTCCAGGTTTGTCAGGCTGCTCAGCGCGCTGACATCCGAGATCGAGCCATACGGCGCATCGACCAAAACATAGACGATGCTCTGCGCGTCCTCGCGCTGCGCCAGCGCGTTCAGCTCGTCCTGGCTTTCCACCGTCACGCTGACCCGTTCACCCGCCGGTGCGACCTGCCCCAGCAGGTCGTCCAGCTTCATCTGGATGGCGGGCGCATCGTCCACAACGCTCAGCGCGTCCTGGAGCAGTGTGACGGCAGAATCCACGTCCTCGTAGTGGTCGGCGTAGAGATTGGCCAGCAGAAGATACGCGTCTGCCTGTTGGGGCGAGTCTGCGATGGCATCCCGATAGGCCTGCTTTGCCGCGGCATAATTGCTGTCTTGCAGCGCGCTGACCGCTGTATCAATCAGGGTTTGATACGAGTCGGCGCCGCCGGAGGAGCCGACGTCGTTGACCGTCTGCTTTTCTCCGCCGCAGGCCGCCATGCTAAGCGCAAGGACGAGCGCAAGGGCAAGCGCGGCAAGGCACCTGGAAAAAGATTTTTTTGTTCTCATGGGGAAGTTTTCCTTTCTGTCTGATTTTGGGAACGCGAGCCGGGGATGGGGATTGCGGCTTTTAGCGGACGGTTCCGCTGTGAGCATCGCACCAGTATCGGTCTAAAGCCTCCTTTACTTCATTTCGATATTTTCGGCTGATGGGTATCTTCTGATAGCGGTCAATGTAGAGCCCTTTTCCGTCCCAGTAGCGCACCTTGCTGATATTGATCAGGTAGCTCTGGTGGACGCGCAGGAAGTGGCAGGCACGCAGGTGCTCCTCGAGTTCGTCGAGCTTCATGTAGAATTCGATGGGTTCGCCGCCCGTTTCCAGCACGGCGCGGATCTTTCTCCGGTCGCTGGCGAAGTAGCAGACCTGCCTGAGCGCAATGCGCACGTTTCCCGTCCGCCTGTTGACCATGAAAAACTCCTCCGTCTTTCGGTCGCGCTCTGCGAGGTAACGGTTGAGCGTCTTTTCCAGTGCCTCCTCCGTGAGCGGCTTGAGGAGATAATCATAGGCGTGCAGCGAATAGCCCAGAAAAACGTATTGCGTCTGCTCCGTGACAAAAACGATCTTCGCCTCGCCCCGCTTTTCCTGCACCAGCTCGGCAAGGCGCATTCCGTCCTTCGTCCGCGGCGGGATGTCCATGAAAATCAGATCGACATCCGCTCCCGGCTTCCGCTCCAAAAAGTGCAGCAGCTCCTCCGCGTTCGCCATACACATAAGCTCAAATTCCTCACGGTCAAACAGCAGATGCAGCAGCATCCGACGCCACCGAGCCTGTTCCCGTGCATTTCTCTCACATAGAATCACTTTCAGCATGGAGCGGTCACTTCCTCCCGTCCCGTTGGTTTCTGTCTGTCATATCCCTGCGGCAAGCAAAAGCTGCTGCTCCTTTCAAGCATTTGCAAGATGTACGGTAAAGACCCGGAGGATTGTACCATACTCCCCTACAGCGCAAAGCGTAATGTAATTTTTGACATGCTAATTGTAACTTTTGGCATTACAATACTTTCTATTTATATATTGTGCTTTCAAAGGAAAAAGGGGACACTGTTTTTCCCCGTGTCCCCTTTTTTTGTTTTTACATTGCACCCAGCTGCGCACGCAGGGTTTTGAGTGCACGGCGCTCCAGCCGCGACACCTGCACCTGCGACACGCCCAGCACACGCGCGGTCTGCTGCTGCGTCATGCCGCGAAAAAAGCGGAGAAGGAGCGTCATCCTCTCACGCCGGGGCAGGCTGTCGAGCGCTTCGCGCAGGGCAAGGCGTTCGACCATGCGCTCTGCGCTGTCGTCGCTGCCGAGCATGCTTTCGATCGTCAGTCCCTCCGCTGTCTCCGCCTGCAGTGATTCCGGCGCGGCGGTGGAGAGCTCCGCCTCCGCTACCTCCTCTACGGAAAGGCGCGTGTGCTGCGCCAGCTCAGACACAGTAGGCTCGCGTCCGAGCGACATGCGCAGCCGCTCGCGCGCGGCATAGATCGCCTGCGCCCGCTCACGCAGACCGCGCGTGACCTTCACCGCGCCGTCGTCGCGCAGAAAACGCCTGATCTCCCCGGCGATCTTGGGCACGGCGTAGGTGGAAAACTGCGTGCCGTAATGTGTGTCAAACCCGCGCACCGCCTTCAGAAAGCCCATGCAGCCGAGCTGATAGAGGTCGTCCGGGTCGATGCCGCGCCCATAGTAGCGCCGCACCACGCTCCAGATAAGCGCGTTGTTTTCCAGCAGCACGCGCTCGCAGGCGGCGTCGTCGCCCTGCTGTGCGGCTTCGAGCAGCGCAAAGGTTCCGCTCATCGCCGTTCGCCGCGCGGCGCGATACGCCGACGCATCGTGACGCTCGTCCCCTTCCCCACGCGCGACCGCACGCGCAGCGTGTCCATGAAGCTTTCCATGATGGTAAAGCCCATGCCACTGCGCTCGGCCCCGCCGGTGGTGAACAGCGGCTCGCGCGCCTGCTCCACGTTTTCGATACCACGCCCCCAGTCGCGCACCACCAGCTCCAAAACGCAGCCGTCCAGAATGCGCGCTTTGAGCACGATGCGCCCCAGCGCGTCGGGATAGGCGTGGACGATGGCGTTGGTCACGGCCTCGCTGACAGCAGTTTTGATGTCGCCAAGCTCGTCGAGCGTGGGGTCAAGCTGCGCGGCAAAGGCTGCCGCAGCGGCGCGCGCAAAGCCCTCGTTGACGCTGCGGCTCAGAAATTCGACGGTTATGTAGTTGCTCGCCTTCATTTTTCTCCCTCCCTTCGGATTGCAACGAGGCGGCTGACACCTGCCGCGTCGAACACCTTTTTCGCCTGTGCGCCCACGCGCTGCACCGTCACGCTGCCGCCCAGCGCAGCCATGCGCCGCTGCGCACGCAGCACCACCGCAATGCCCGACGAGTCCATAAAGCTCACGCCGCCAAAGTCCAGCACCAGCTGCAGCGGCAGTGCCGTGTCAAGCTCGCGCTCCAGGCGCAGCATCACGTCCTTCGCCCCGTGGTGGTCAAGCTCCCCCTTCAATTCCAGCAGCAGCCTTCGCTCGCCGCTTCTCGCCTTCACTTCCATTGCCTCGCCTCCGCAAAAAAACTCACCCTGCACGGTTTGTACAAGGTGAGTATAGCCTGTCCGGCGCGCGGAAGCGGCCGAACGCTGTCGGCGCACGGAAAAAATATGGGATTCTCCCGAAAAGTATTTTTACTTTACAGTTTTTGGGAATACAGGCCGTGGCGGTTGCAGTACCAGTAAAGCGTGCCGCCGCCGAGCGGAAAACGAAGCTGCGCCATGCCCTCGGGATAGAGCTTGACGAGCGTACAGCACGTTGCCGCACACGGGACAAACATAAAAGCGCGGCAAACATGCGTCTGCCGCGCTTTTGATCATATGGACTTCTTGGACACGAGCGCCTGTTCGACACGGTGGTCGGTGAAGCGCTGCACCTGAATGTGCAGCCCGCAGGCATCCACCTCAAACCTGCTGCCGTCCTCCGGCAGAAAGGAAAGCTGCGCGAACACCAGCGCGCCCAGCGTGTCAAGCTCCAGCTCCTCAGGGAACGTCACGTCCAGCTCCTCGGACAGACGCTCAAGCGGACACGCGCCGCTGACCTGCCAGAGGCCATCCTCCAGCTTGACAAGCTCCTGCTCCTCCTGCGGGTCGAACTCGTCATAGATGCTGCCCACCAGCTCTTCCAGCAGATCCTCCATCGTCACAAGGCCGGAGGTGCCGCCGAACTCGTCGACCACGATGGCCATGTGCACCTTTTTGCTCTGCATGTCTCGCAGCAGCACGTCAGCGCGCACACTCTCAGGCACCAGATACGCCGGGCGCAGCAGCTCGCGCAGGGGCTTGGGCTGCGGCGTCTGCGCGTTGAGCAGATAATCGCGCGCGGCCAGAACGCCCGCAATGTCGTCCGCGTCTTCGCCGTACACGGGAAAGCGCGAAAGGCCGGAAGTACGGATGACCGCGAGGATGTGCTCGGACGTGTCGTCCAGCCAGAGCGCGACCATATCGGTGCGGTGGCGCATGACGCGCTCGGCGGTGAGGTCGTTGAAACCAAAGACGTTTTCGATGAGCTCCTTTTCCGAGGCGGCGATGTTGCCGCGCTCCTCGCCGAGGTCGACCATCATGCGGATATCGTCCTCACTGACCTCCTCCTCGTCGGCCTTGGGGTCGATGTGCAGCAGACGCAGCACGCCGTTAGTCGAGACCGACAACAGCCAGATCACCGGTCGGAACACCGTAGCCACGGCGGTGACAACGCCCACGGCAGCGCGGGCGACAGCCTCGGTCTTTTTCATGGCGAGGCGCTTGGGCACCAGCTCGCCGAAAACAAGGCTGAAGTACGAAAGGATGACGGTGATGAGCACCACGATGAACGTGTTGAGCGTGTGCGTGGGGATGGCGGCGAAGCCGCAGGTCTCCGTGAGATACTTCACCAGTGGCGCGGCAAAGCTGTCGGCGGCGAAGGCCGAGGACAGAAATCCCGCGAGCGTGATGGCGATCTGGATGGCGGAGAGAAAGCTGTCAGGGGCCTGCATCAGCACAAGCAGCTTTTTTGCCTTGCGGTCGCCCTCCTCAGCCTGACGGCGCAGCTTTGCCTCGGAAAGCGAGATCACAGCGATCTCAGCGGCGGCAAAAAAGGCGTTGATCAGGATGAGAACGACAAGAACGATGAGCTTGGGCAATAACGGGTCAGCAGGGTCCAAAGAAATAACCTCCTTGATGCGGCTCAAAGATTTTGCTGCGGTACAGCATGAGCCAGTATATGCGGCGAGTATACCATATCCGCGCAGGATTGCAAGGGGGAAAGCACAAAAAGTCCGTTAAGAATCTGACAAATCAGGCGTGGTTCTGCATTTTCAAACAGCAGCCGGTTCTTTTCCCGCCTGAAGCTCCTGCGGCTGCTCCAACTGCTTTTTGGCCTGCGAGAGCATGAGCTTGATGCGGTTGAGCTGGTTGACCTCGCTGGCACCGGGGTCGTAGTCCACGGCAGCGATGTTGGCGCGCGGGTAGCTTTTGCGCAGCGCCTTGATCACGCCCTTGCCCACCACATGGTTGGGCAGGCACGCAAAGGGCTGGATGCAGACGA
>CAYPLM010000050.1:0-10360 GCA_964411575.1 uncultured Oscillibacter sp.
GTGCGGCAATCCGCGTCCCGTCCCCGCGTCATTGCGAACCAGTCAACAGACTGGTTTGGCAATCCGCGTCCCGCCCCCCGCGTCATTGCGAACCAGTCCGCAGACTGGTGTGGCAATCCGTAATCCCCCTCACCAACGAGGAGCACGACCATGGACATTTACTACAACTTCTGCGGCGTGCGCTTTTGCGTGCGCGCCGAACAGCCTCTCTGGGAGGACGAACAGGCCGCCCGCTTCCGTGCCGAACCCGGCGCGGCGGACGTCACTGTCACCCTGCGCCCCGCCGCCGCACTCCATCCGGGCGGCGACGTGCTTGGCACGCGCGGGGAAAAAACCATCTGCCGCGACGGCAGCGTGATCACGCGCCTCACGCGCGACCCCTTCCGCTCGTTTGCGCACCTGTCCGTCAGCTATTCCCTCGCCGACGTCTCGCACGTCAGTGCCCTCGCGCGCGAGGACTGCTGGCGTTGGGCCACGCGCTCGCAATTCCTCTGGCCGGGGCTCGCCCTGCCGCAGCTGCTTGTGCACTTCGGCGCGCTGTGCTTCCACGCCTCTTACGTCGGCTGCCCCGGCGGCGCGCTGCTCTTCACCGCGCCCAGCCAGACCGGGAAGTCCACACAGGCTGCCCTCTGGCAGCAAACGCGCGGCGCGCGCGTGTACAACGGCGACAAGGCCGCCGTCTGTCCCGCCCCCGTGCCCATGGCGCACAGCCTGCCCTTTTCCGGCACCAGCGGCGTGAATGAAAACGTTTCCACCCCGCTGCGCGCCCTTGTCGTCCTCTCGCAGGCGCCGGAAAACACCGTGCGCCGCCTCGGCGCGTCGGAAGCGCTGCGCGCGCTTGCGCCCAACGTGTTCGCCGACGCGCTCATAGCTGAGGAGTGGCAGCGCACGCTCATGCTGCTGCTCGATCTCGTTTCCGCCGTGCCGGTATACGCGCTTGCCTGTACGCCCGACGAGCGCGCCGTGCAGACTCTCGAACGCGCCCTCGCCGCCGACGGCATCCCCATCCAAAAAGGAGACCAACGATGAACGCCTATCAGCTCTACCGCCAGCTGCTCTTTGCCAAGGCCGACAGCCGCGGCGTGCCCCTCTCCGGCACCTTTGAGCTCACCGCCCGCTGCAACCTCGACTGCAAAATGTGCTACATCCACCGCCGCGCGAACGACGCCGCCGCCCTGCGCGCCGAGCGTACCGCCGCCGAGTGGCTGCGCCTTGCCGAGGAATGCTGCCGCGCAGGTACGCTTTTGCTGCTGCTCACCGGCGGCGAGCCGCTGCTGCGCCCGGACTTTCGCGAAATTTATACTGGCTGCAAAAAGCTGGGGCTGATGCTCTCGATCAATACAAACGCCACGCTCCTCGACGAGCGCATGGCCGACTTTCTCGCCGCCGACGCGCCCTCCCGCGTGAATATCACGCTCTACGGCGCGTCCCCTGACACCTACGCCGCTCTCTGCGGCGACCCCTCCGCCCATGCGCGCGCCCTGCGCGCCATCGAGCTGCTGCAAAGCGCGGGCGTGCCGGTCAAACTCAATTACAGCGTCACGCCCTATAACCGCCGCGACGCCGGGGCAATCTACGCCTTTGCCCGCGAGCACGGTCTGCCCATACAGACGGCCAGCTACATGTTCCCGCCCGTGCGCGCATGTGAGCACGGCTGCTTTTCCGCCGAACGCCTGCGCAGCGACGAAGCCGCCGAGGAGAAGCTGCGCAGCGACCTTGCCCGCTTCACGCCCGACGAGCTTGCCGAGCGTTGGGGTACGCTGCTGCGCGGCGAGGCCGTGGCCGACCCGACGGGCGAGTGTCAGGAGCTGCCCACCGAGCGCATCCGCTGCCGCGCGGGCAGCAGCACCTTCTGGGTGACATGGGACGGACAGCTGCGCCCCTGTGGCATGCTCACAAGCCCCACGCTGCCCCTTACGCCCAGCGGCTTTGCCGAGGCGTGGCGGCGCATCCGTGCCGCGCGTGAGCGCATTCTGGTGCCTGCGCAGTGCACCGCCTGTTACATGAAAAACGCCTGCGACCAGTGCGCCGCCGTGTGCCAGGCCGAGACAGGCGAGTTTACCGGCGTGCCGGAGTACATGTGCCGCCAGACGGAGCGCTATTTGCAGCGCGTCCGGGAGGAGTACGACAAATTGCAGCAGAAAAATTGACAAAGCGCATGCTTTGTGCTATCATATACTGTCAAATTTGTGCCGCACGGTGAGAAAGGCGGAGGAGCATGCGCAGCATTCGCAGCATCCGGCAGAAAATCAAAGACGGCGCCCTGCGCGAGCTTGCGCGTGAGGGCAAATGGGTGCTGGGCTATGTGCGGCGCTACCGCACGGTGGTGGCGGTGCACATCCTCCTTGGCGTCGTCTCCACGCTGATGAGCCTTGGCACCAGTGTTGCGACAAAATACCTCATCGATGCTGTCACGGGGCACCGTTCCGGCGTGCTCGGCGCGGCAGCTGCGGCCATGGCGGGCATGCTGCTGCTGAGTATCGCACTGCGCAGCGTGTCCTCGCGCGTGGGCGCGCGGCTGAACGTGCGCGTGCAGAACGAGATGCAGGCGGAGGTTTTCTCCAGCGTGCTCGGCACGGACTGGGAGCCGCTTGAGCAGTTCCGCCCCGGCGACCTTTTAAGCCGCCTCAGCAGCGACGTGAGCGCGGTGGCGGGCGGCGTGACGGGCTTTGCGCCGGGGCTGATCACAAGCGCGGTGCAGTTTTGCGGGGCGCTTGCCATCATACTCTGGTACGACCCGGCCATGGCGCTCATCGCATTGGTGGCTGTGCCGACATCGGCGCTGGTCTCGCGGCTGCTCGTGGGCAGAATGCGCGAGCACAACCGCCAGATGAAGGCCATTTCCAGCGATATGATGTCCTTTTATGAGGATTCCTTCAACAATCTCACCAGTATCAAGGCCTTCGGTGTGGCAGAGCAGTTCAGCGGCCGCATGCACGAGCTGCAGCGGCGCTACCGCGCGGAGTACCTCGACTACAACCGCTTTTCCGTGCGCACGTCGGCGTTTTTGTCGCTGATGGGTACGGCGGTGAGCGCAGGCTGCTTCGGCTGGGGCGTTTACCGGCTGTGGAGCGGGGCGATCACCTACGGCTCACTGACGATGTTTTTGCAGCTGGCCTCCATCCTCAGCTCGTCGTTTTCCGCGCTGATCTCCATGGTCTCCTCGGCGATCTCTGTGGCCACGTCGGCCGGGCGCGTGATGGCCGTGACGCAGCTTCCCGCCGAGCAGAGCGGAGAGCAGCTGCCCGAGCCGCTTGACGACGTGCATGTGCGCCTGACGGATGTGTCGTTTGCGTACCAGACGGGCGAGGACGTGCTGCGCGATGTCAGCTTCTCCGCCGCGCCGGGCGAGCTGGTCGCGCTCACCGGGCCCTCCGGCGAAGGAAAGACCACGCTGCTGCGTCTGCTGCTGGGGCTGGTGCGCCCGAAAACGGGACAGGCGGCGCTTTTCTGCGGGGGAGAGGAGTTCGTGCTTTCCGCCTCCACGCGCCGCGCCTTTTCCTACGTCCCGCAGGGCAGCAGCATGCTCGCCGGGAGCATCCGCGAAAACCTGCGTCTCACCGCGCCCGACGCGGATGACGACGCACTTTACGCCGCCCTGCGCGCCGCCTGCGCCGACGAGTTTGTCGCTGCACTGCCCGGCGGGCTGGATTATGTGCTGGGCAGCAGGGGAAAGGGGCTATCTGAGGGACAGGCGCAGCGCCTGGCCATTGCCCGCGCGCTGCTGCGCCGCGCGCCCATCCTTCTGCTCGACGAAGCTACCTCCGCGCTCGACCCCGCCACGGAGGAGCGGCTGCTGCAAAGCCTGATGCAAAGCGGGGCAGTGAACACCTGCATCCTTGTCACGCACCGCCCGGCGGCTGCTGCCGTGTGTACGCGCCGCTGCCGTGTGGAAAACGGGCGTGTCGTGGAGGAAGCGTGATGGAGCACATGGAAAAAAACCTCGACACCGCCGCGCTGCTCGAGAGCTACCGCACGCTGCTGCAAACGGTGGACGCGCTGCCGCTTGCGATCACGGGCACCAGCATGACACCCTTTCTCGTGCCCCGGCGTGACAGTGTGCTGCTCACCCGGCCGCCCGCGCGTCTGCGCCGCGGCGATATTGCGCTCTACCGGCGCGAAAACGGCGCGTATGTGCTCCACCGCGTGTACCGTGTGCAGCCCGACGGCTATGTGATGCTCGGCGACGCACAGCAGACGCCTGAGTGCGGCGTGCGATCTAAGCAGGTCATCGCCGTGGTGCAAAGCGCCCTGCGAAAGGAAAAACGGCAGCAGAAGGGCTGCTTCTGGTGGGAGTTTTTTGCGCATGTGTGGCTGCGCCTCGTCCCGCTGCGCCCGGTGCTGCTTTGTGGATATCAAATCATTTTTGGGAGGAAAGCATGATCGCTTCCGGTAATTTTATCCCGCGCGAGGTCGCGGGGGAATATCTGCTCGTGCCCACGGGCGCGGCGAGTGCGCAGCTCAACGGGCTTATCACGCTCAACGAGCTGGGGTACTTCATCTTCCAGACGCTGCAAAGCGAGCAGAGCGTCGACTCGCTCGTCGCCGCCGTCACGGCGGAGTATGACGTGGACGCTGACACGGCGCGCGCGGATGCGCTGGAATTTCTTGAGCAGCTGCGTGCCGTGGGTGCGCTGGCGGAATGATCGACCTGCATGCGCACATCCTGCCCGGTGTAGATGACGGCTCGCCCGCGCTGGACACGTCGCTTGAGATGGCGCGTCTGGCCGTGGAGGGCGGCGTGACCGACCTGACTGCGACGCCGCACTGCGGTCTGCCCGGAGCAGAGGGGCTGCATGCGCGCACGCTGCACCGCCGCGTGGCCGCGCTGTCTCAGGCGCTGGAGCAGGAGGATATTCCCCTGCGGCTGCACGCGGGGATGGAGATCTTCGGCGTGCCCGGCACGGCGGAGAGGCTGCGCGCAGGAGAGCTGTGCACGCTGGCCGGCTCACGCTACCCGCTCATCGAGTTTCCGTTTGCGGGCTATGCGCGCGAGGCCACCGAGGTGCTTCACGCCGTGTGCAAGCTGGGGCTGCAGCCGATTGTGGCACATCCCGAGCGCTACCGCTATGCCCAGCGCGACCCGCAGCTGCTCGACCTGTGGACGGATATGGGCTGTTTGCTTCAGCTCAACCGGGGAAGCCTTCTCGGCCGCTTTGGCGAGCGGGAGGAGGCGCTGGCGCACAGTCTCGTCTCGCGCGGCTTTGCCGCCTTCGTGGCAAGCGACGCGCACGGCAGTGTGCACCGCACACCCTGGCTGTGCGATGTCAACGAGCTTCTTGTGCGCGAGTACGGCACGGACACGGCACGGCTGCTGCTGGAGGAAAATCCGCGCCGCGTGCTGCACAATGAACCCATCGAAAGGAACGAACCGGACTGGTTCGATTGAGGAGAATGAATGTGAAAGTGAAGGCGAGAAGATGGCTTTTGCCTGCGGCGCTGCTGCTGTGCTGCGCTGCCTTCGGCGTGTACCGCGTGATCGGCGCGGGCGAAGTCGACCGCGAGGCGCCGCAGATCACCATGGATGCAGAGGAGATCACCCTCTCCGTCGGCGAGGAGCAGACGGCGCTGCTGCGCGGCGTCACTGCGTATGACACGCAGGACGGCGACGTGACCGACTCGCTGGTGGTGGAGTCCGTGCGCGGCGTGGTGGACGACAGGCGCTTCACCGTGACCTACGCGGCCTTCGACGCGGCGGGCAATGTGACCAAGGCGCGGCGCACGGTGTTCTACAATGACTACGCCGCTCCCCGCTTTTCGCTTGAAAAACCGCTGATCTTCCGCAGCGGTACCACGCCCGACATATTCGGCGTGGTGCACGCGCAGGATGTGTTCGACGGCGACCTTACCGGGCGCATCAAGGGCACGCTTGTCAGCGGCGCGCAGCAACTCACCGAGGCGGGCGACTATGTGGTGGAGTTTCGCGTGAGCAACGGGCTGGGCGACACGGCCTATCTCACCGCGCCGGTGCGCATCGTCGACGGCTGGAGCGGCACGCAGCTTGCGCTGACGGATTATCTTGTGTACCTGCCGCGCGGCGCGGCGTTTGAGCCGGAGACGTATGTGGAGGGGCTCAGCCTCGGTATGCGGCGCATCACGCTGGAGGACGAGGGGCTTGCGCTGACGGTGGAGTCCGACGTGGACACGGCACAACCCGGCGTTTATTGTGTGGATTATACGGCGGTCTACGGGGCGCAGAGCGCGTCCACCCGCCTTCTTGTGGTAGTGGAGGAGCAGGCATGACGGACGAAAAACGCACGGTGCAGGGCGAGCAGCTGGAGCTGCTGTCCTTTGACCCGGCTGTGGTGCTGCTCGACGTGCTGCGGCGCTGGTATGTGATTCTCGCCGCCGCGCTTCTTGCGTTCATGGCGGCCTATGTCGTCGCCGAGCAGACGTACGAGCCGCAGTACACCACCTCCACCACCTTTGTTGTCTCCATGCAGCAAAGCTCGGCCACGGTGTACCAGAATCTTTCGGCCACCAGCAGCCTTGCCACCATGTTCTCGCAGGTGCTCAACAGCTCGCTTCTGCGCGGCATCGTCAACGAGTCGCTTGCGCCCGCGCGCTTTGAAGGCAGCATCACGGCCACGGCCATCGCGGAGACGAACCTTCTGACCATGCGCGTCACCGCCGACGACCCGCGCACGGCCTTCCTTGCTGCGCGCGCGGTGATCGAGCGGCACAGCGAGGTGTCGTACCAGGTGATGGGCGACATCGTGCTCGAGGTGCTTCAGCAGCCCACGGTGCCCACTGCGCCGTCCAACCCGCTCAACGCGGCAAGCCTTGCAAAGAAGATGGCGCTGCTGGCCGCTGCGGCCACCGCACTGGCGATCGGTGTGTATTTCGCGCTGCGTGACAGCGTGCGCAGCGCCGCAGAGGCGCGCCGCAAGCTCGACTGCCGCGTGCTCGCCGAACTGCGCCACGAGCGTAAGTACCACACGCTGCGCGTGCTGCTGCGCCACAAAAAGGCCAGCATCCTTATCACAAGCCCGCTGACCTCCTTTGGCTACAGCGAAACGGTGCGCACGCTGCGCCGCAAGGTCGAGCAGCACATGCCAGAAGGCGGCCGGGTAATCCTCGTCACCAGCGCGCTGGAAAACGAGGGCAAGTCCACCGTGGCGGTCAACCTCGCCTTTTCGCTCGCGCAGAAGCGGCGGCGCGTGCTGCTGCTCGACGGCGACCTGCGAAAGCCCGCCTGCGCCAAGATCCTCGAGCTTCCCTGGCGGGGCGGCGGGACGGTGGCCGCAGCGCGCGGAGAGATCGCGCCGGCGGAGGCCGTGCAGCCCTATGCCGAGGGGATGACGCTTGAGCTTTTGCTGGAGGGGCGCGCCTCGCGCGCTTCGGCTGAGGTGGCCGCAAGCGAGGGCATGGCCGCGCTGATCGCCTGGGCGCGCGCCCACTACGACTATGTGGTGCTCGACACGCCGCCCATGCTGGCAGGGCCCGACGCGGAGTGCCTGGCCGACCTTGCTGACGCGTCGATGCTGATCGTGCGGCAGGGGCAGGCGGACACGCAGCTTTTGAGCAACGCGCTGGAGGTGCTGCACGCTGCGCGGGCAAAGCTTCTGGGCGTGGTGCTCAACAACTGCTATTCCTCGCTTCTGACGGAGCAGGGCGGGTACGGCTACGGGAAATATGGCCGCTACGGCGGTTACGGCAAATACGGCCACTACGGCGCGAAGAGTGCGCAGGACGGCCAATAAAGGCGGAAACAGCCCATGAACGAAAACAATTCTACCGAAGTCCGCGTGGCCGGCATCGATCTGCGGCTGCTGCTGGGCGACATGCTGCGCCTCATGCGGCGCACAGTGCTGCTGTTTGCAGCGCTGGCCGTTTTGTGTGCGGCGGTGCTGTGCTGGCGCGCGCGCAGCAGCTATTACCCCATGTACCGCGCAAGCGCGACCTTTACAGTGTACGTCACCAATCCGCTTCAGTCAGAGATCCGCAGCTACAACACGGCCACGGCGGAGCAGATGGCAAAGACCTTCCCCTACATCCTCACGAGCGGCGCGCTGAGCGAGCGTGTGATGAGCACGCTGGGCATCGGCGCCATGCCGTCGGTGACGGCCTCGGTGCTCAGCGGCACTAACATCTTCACCCTCACCGTCACCTCCGCCGATGCGCAGCTTGCCTATGATGTGCTCGGCGCGGTGATTGAGTGTTACCCGGATGTGGCGTCGTTCGTCGTCGGCCCGACGGTGATGAACCTTCTTGATGAGAGCGGTCTGCCCACGCAGCCCTTTAATAAGCTCAGCTACGAAGGTGCCGTCAAGCGCGGCGTACTGCTGGCCGCGCTGGTGTGGATTGCGGCGGTGTTCGTGCTCGCTTCGCTGCGCTCCACGGTGCACAGCGAGGAGGAGCTGCGCAGCGTGCTCAGTCTGCGCACGCTGGGTGTGCTGCCGGTGGTGCGCGGCATGAAAAAAAGCGGCTCGCGTCCGCGCTTTGACAACGCCTCCTCCGGTACGGGCTTTTCCGAGGCCGTGCGGCTTTTGCGCATGCGCACGGAAAAGGAGCTTGACGAGCGCGGGATGAAGGTGCTGCTGGTCTCCAGCGCCATCCCCGGCGAGGGAAAGACCACCGTCGCCATCAACCTTGCCGCCGCGCTGGCCGCACATGGAAAACGCGTGCTACTGGCCGACTGCGACCTGCGCAACCCCTCTGTCGCGCCCGCCTTCGGATTGGAGAACAGCACGGGACTGGTAGAGTTTCTGCGCGGCAAAGCGCCGTATCAGGACATTCTGCGCCAGAGCGGCATCGAGGGGCTGTACCTCGTGCTCGCCGGTGCACCGGCCTCCGAGGACGCGTCCGAACTTCTCTCGCGGCCGGAGTGCCGCCAGTTTATGGATGCGTGCCGCAAGGCGTTTGACTATGTGATCCTCGACACGCCTCCGGCGGCGCTGCTTGTCGACGCTTCCGAGCTTGCGGTGCTGGCCGACGGCGCAGTGATGACCGTGCGGCAGAACTATGCGCCGCGCGCACAGATCATGGAGGGCGCGCAGGTGCTCTCCGACAGCCGTCTGCCGCTCATCGGCTGCGTGCTCAATTACGCCTCCGGCGGCGCGGGCTACGGCGGCTATTATGGCCGCGTCTACGGCAGCTACGGCAGCCAGGCGTAACGCTGAATAAAAAGAAAGAACCAATGACAGGGGGGATCGACCACCATGCAGAAACATCATATCGAGTACGACCGCGTATTGCATCAGCGTGTGCTTACGCTGGTGCTGTTGGATCTGCTGGCCGTGAACGGTTCGGTGCTCGGTGCGCTGCTGCTGCGCTTTGAGTTTGGCATCCACATTCTTGAGGCTTCCGGCTTCGTGCAGGCATATCTGCGCGCCGCGCCGCTGTACAGCGTGCTGGCTATCGCCCTGTTTGCGATCTGCCGCCTCTACCGCAGCCTCTGGCAGTACGCCAGCATTGACGAGCTGCGCTACATCATCTATGCCGCGCTTCTTGCCGCAGGGGCGGAGGCGCTGGTGTGTCGGCTGATGGACGTGTATCTGCCGCGCAGCCTGCCCATCCTCAATTTGCTGCTGTTGTTCCTCTCGCTCACGCTCATCCGCTACTCCTATCGCATTGCCCGGCGGCTCAGCCGCCGCAGTGCCGGCGCGGTGCAGCGACGCACGATGCTCATCGGCGCGGGGGCAGCGGGCGCTATGGTGCTCAGCGAGCTCAAGCGCAGCGCGCAGAGCCAGAACCTTGTGGTGTGCATCATCGACGACGACCCGAGAAAAAAGCACACGCTGCTCGCCGGTGTGCCGGTGGTCGGCGGACGGGAGGAGATCGTCGCCGCAGCGGAGAAGTACCGCGTCAGCGACATCATCCTTGCCATTCCCTCAGCTGCGCGCAGCGACACGCGCGCGATTCTCGCCCTCTGCCAGAAAACCTCCTGCCGCCTGCAAACGCTGCCGGGCATCTACCAGCTGGCCAGCGGCCAGGTGTCGGTGCGGCAGCTGCGCGACGTGCGGGTGGAGGATCTTCTCGGGCGTGACCGCGTGCATGTGGATCAGAGCGGCATCGGCGCGTCCATCGAGGGCAAAACGGTGCTCGTCTCGGGCGGCGGCGGCTCCATCGGCAGCGAGCTTTGTCGGCAGATCGCCGTGCAGAAGCCAGCGCGCCTGATCATCTTCGACATCTACGAAAACAACGCCTATGCCATCCAGCAGGAGCTGCGCTTTGCCCATCCCGAGCTTGACCTCGTTACGCTCATCGGCTCGGTGCGCGATCGGGCGCGCGTGGAGGATGTATTCAAGCGCTATCAGCCCCAGATCATCTGCCATGCCGCCGCGCACAAGCACGTCCCCCTCATGGAGGACAGCCCCAACGAGGCCGTGAAAAACAACATCCTCGGCACGCTCAATGT
>CAYPLM010000051.1:0-10346 GCA_964411575.1 uncultured Oscillibacter sp.
ACACCAGTGACATCGGTCACTGGTCAGCGTGTCAAAAAAAGCCTCGCAGAGTTTCGCGTCCGCAGACGCGAAATAAGTCTGATTGTTTTTTCCGGCGACATATGCGTCGAAAAAAACACTGCTCAGCCCGCAAACGTGCGAGCGCAAAGCGCGAGTGCGCTGCGGCGGGCTGCAAGCCTCCTCAAAAAAAGCGGCGTCAGCCGGTTTTTTGACAGTCCCACCAGTGACATCGGTCACTGGTTCGCAATAATGCTTTTTCGACAATCCCAAGCAGGGGGTTCCCTGCTTTGTTTTCAGTCCAGAACGCCGCTGCGGCGGGCGTGGGCGCAGATGGCCTCGTAGCTCTGCTCGCTCACGTCGTGCTCCATGCGGCAGGCATCCTCCTCCGCTGTGGCGCGGTCAACGCCCAGACGCACCAGAAAATCGGTGAGCGTTTTGTGGCGGTCGAGCATGCGCGCGGCGATATCCATGCCGCTTTGGGTGAGGGTGATAAGCCCGTCCTTATCCATCTCGATGTAGCCGTTTTCCCGCAGACGCTTGGTGGCGTAGGTCACGCTCGGCTTGGTCACGCCCAGCTTTTCGGCGATGTCGATCGAGCGGATGTAGCCGTGCTCCTGCTTCATCATGAGCATAGCCTCCAGGTAGTCCTCCGATGCCTTTTGGATCTTCATTGCCGTCATCCTTTCCTTGGTTTATAACGTTTATCTTACCACAGCCGCCGCGCGAATGCAAGCGAACTTTCACTCTGCGCAGCAAAAGCCCTCTGCCAGCACGCGCCGCAGCAGCTGCCAATAGCGCAGGCGCGGCACCTCCTCCCCCGCCACCAGCGGGAGAGAAGCCACAAGCTCTCCGTCCGCGTCGGTCACAGTGAGCGCGCCGAGCACGTCACCCTGCATGACGGGCGCTTCCACATGCGCGGCCAGCTCTACCGTCGTTTCAAGCCCGGCGATGCGCTGCTTTTCCAGAAGGATGGTGCTCTCGCCGCCCAGCACAGGCTGCACCGCCGCCTGCACGCCCAGCGTCACGGGCACCATGCCCAGCGCCTCCGCCGGGCGCACCTGCGCAAGGCCGTAGGCGGCAAAGCCGTAATCAAGCAGTGCCCGCGCGTCGGCAAAGCGCTCGTCGCTGTTTTTCCCCTTGAGCACCACGGCGATCAGCTCCATGCCGTTCCGCTCCGCCGTGGCGCTCAGGCAGCAGCCCGCCGCGTCGGTGGAGCCGGTTTTCAGCCCCGTCGTCCCCTCGTAAAAGCGCACCAGCCTGTTGGTATTGACGAGCATCGACTCGCCGCCGCGCAGCGAATCCATCCACACGGTGGTGAACTGACGGATGTCGGGATGGTGCAGGATCAGCTCGCGCGACATGAGCGCGATGTCGTGCGCAGAGGTCACATGCCCTTCGGCGGGGAGACCCGTGCCGTTGACAAAATGCGTGTCGCACATGCCAAGCTCCTGCGCGCGGCGGTTCATGCGCGCGACAAAGGCGTCCTCGCTTCCGGCGAGGTGTTCGCCGAGCGCCACGGCGGCGTCGTTGCCCGAGACGATGCAAACGGCCTTCAAAAGGTCGCGCACACTCATCCGTTCACCCTCCCTGAGCCAGATCTGGCTGCCGCCCATCGAGGCGGCATGGGCGCTGGCGGTGACCATGTCGTCGTAGTGCAGCGCGCCGGAATCGATGGCCTCCATCGTCAGAAGCAGCGTCATGATCTTCGTCACGCTGGCCGGTTCGCGCGCGTCATGCTCCCCACTGGCAAAAAGCACCGTGCCAGTGGTCTTTTCCATCAGGAGCACCGATGGGGCGGACACCGTTGGCCCCTCGGCGTGCACGCTCGTGCACAGAAGAAGGGCGGTGAGACAGATAAGGGCAAGGGTTCGTTTCATGGGGCATCGCTCCTTTCCGCTCTACCCTATGAAGCGCGCGGCGCCAACATGCCAGCCTTGCGCCGCGAAATACTGCACCAGAAGGTCGACCACCGCGCCGTAACTCTGCACGCCCAGCGCTTCGCCGTAGCTTTTGACAAACGTGTCGTACACCTTTTCGCTCGCCTGCTCCACGGGGCCTTCAAACTGCGCCCAGTAGGCGCGCTGCGCGCTCAGGTCGGCGCGCACGCCGTCGGGCAGCGTCTGGTACACGGCATACCACGCGTCGTAGTCGGCGCGGTAGAGCGCGTTGGAAAGATACACATAGCCCGTGAGGTACCCGCTGTAGCGATAGGCGTCACTTTCGCTCTTCACACTCGCGAGAATGCCCAGAAGGTTGCACTCCTGCTCGCTCGCGTAGCCGCGCTGGTGTGCCAGCTCGTGGGCAATAGTGCACGGAAGCCATGCCGAGGGCGAGTCGACATTGACGTTGCTCTCGCCGGTGAAGGGGAAAAAGAGACCCGTGAAGCCCGTGGCGCTCATGATGCGCGAAAAGAGCATCGCCTTAGGCTGCCGGTCAGTCATGGCAAGCTGGGGATACTCCTGCGCGAGCGCGCCGTACACCTGTGTGCTGTAGGAGAGAATGTCCGCGCGCGGCTCGGCAAACACGCCCTGCTCATCACGCGTGACGCGGCCGCTGTATACGCCAAGCTGCGCAGCAAAATACTGCGTGGTCTCGTGCAGCGCCTCCACGCTGATCGGCTGGTCGGAAAGGCCGATCTCCTCGCAAAAGCCGGTGGCATGGTAGTTCACGCCCCAGAGCAGACAGAACAGCGCGTACACCGTCAGCGCCGCGTTGGCAAGCCCCAGCACGCGGCGCGCCGCCTCCGCCCCGCGCCGCTCGGCACGCCGCACGCGCCGCACCGAGCGCAGCAGATACCACACCACGCCCAAAATCGCCGCCGCATACAAAAGCTCCGTCACGGAGACCGGCAGCGCGTGGCACAGCCGCCCCACGGCGTTTTTATACGGCGCGGTGATACGCCGGGCGATGAAGTCCATCACCGCCCGGTCGTTTTGAAAAAGCCAAAACAGCCCCAGACCCGCGGCGTTGGCCACGAGCCAGAGGAGCTGCTTTTGGAAGGTTTTGAGAAAGCGTTTCATTCCGGTTTTCAGTCGGCTGCGGCAAGCAGCTCTTTCGTGTAGGGGTGCTGCGGGTGGTCGAAAAGCGCGCGCACGGTGTTCTGCTCGACCACGCGGCCGCTTTTCATCACCAGCACGCGGTCGCAGATCTGGTAAACGACGTTCAGATCGTGCGATATAAACAGGAAGCTCAGGCGGTACTCGTCGCGCAGCGAGCGCATCAGTTCGAGGATCTGGTGCTGGATAGTCACGTCGAGCGCGCTGACCGGCTCGTCGGCGATGATCAGGCCGGGGCGCTGGATCAGCGCCATGCCGATGCTCACGCGCTGGCGCTGTCCGCCGGAAAGCTCGTTCGGCTTGCGCGCAAGGCACTCAGCAGGCAGCCCCACCTTTTCGGCGATCTCACGCACGCGGCGCTTGCGCTCGGGCGCGTCGTACTTGCCGTAAATGCGCAGCGGCTCCTCGAGGAGCCAGCCAACGCTGTAGGCGGGGTTGAGCGAGCTGTAGGGATCCTGAAAGATCATACGCGGGCGGCGGGTGTAGTGGACGATCTGGCCGGCGTAGTCGGGCACGAAGCCGAGGATGGTTTTCACCAGCGTAGTCTTGCCCGTGCCGCTCTCGCCCACGATGCCCAGAATTTCGCCCCGGTAGAGGTCGAAGCTGATGTCATGGAGCACCTCATGGTCCACGCGGCGGCCGTGTTCGTCGCGCTCGGCATAGCCGCAGGAGAGGTTCTTCACTTCGAGAACAAGGTCGTTATTTTCCATCTCAGTCCCTCCGTCCGGCGCGGCGCGGGATCGCGCGGATCAACTCCTGTGTGTAGGGGTGCTGCGGGCGGAGAAAAACCTCCTCCATCGCGCCCTGCTCGACGATTTTGCCGCGCTGCATCACCGCCACGCGCGAGCAGATACGCCGTACCACCTGCAAATTGTGCGAAATGAGCAGCATGGAGATGCCGCGCTCGCGGTTGAGCCGCTGCAAAAGCGCCAATATCTGCGCCTGAACCGTCACATCCAGCGCGGTGGTGGGCTCGTCCAGGATCAAAAGGCGCGGCTCGGTGATCAGCGCCGCAGCGATCATCACGCGCTGGAGCATACCGCCCGAGCACTCGTGGGGGTACTTGCGGTAGATGCCCTCCGCGTCGGAAAGCTCCACCTCGCGCAGCGCCTGCAGCGCCTTTTCGCGCCGCGCGGCGCGGTTGAGCGCGGTGTGCACCTCCAGCGCCTCCTCCACCTGCGCGCCGATGCGCATGAGGGGATCAAGCGCGGTCATCGGCTCCTGGAACACCACGCCGATGGCGCTGCCCTGAAGCGTGCGCAGCTCGTCGCGCGTGCAGGGCAGAAGATCGCGCCCGTCAAGCAGCACCTGCCCCCGGCAGACCACTTTTTTGCGTTCGATGAGTCCCGAGAGCGTCATGGCCGTGACGGTCTTTCCGCTGCCGCTCTCGCCTACAAGACCCACCACCTCGCCGTCGGCGATCGTCAGGTCGATACCGCCCACAGCCTCGCGCGGCGAGCCGATGAATTGTACATGCAGATCACGCAGCTCGACCACGGCGTTACTCCTTTCGCTGCAGCCCCTCGCCGACAAGACTTACGCCGAGGATGAGCAGCACGATGATAAGCCCCGTGCCGATGGCGTACCACGGCATGGTGGCAAGATAGGTCTGCGATTCGCTGAGCATATAGCCCAGACTTGCCTCGTCCGGCGCAACGCCGATGCCGAGGTAGCTCATGCTGGCCTCGGCCAGCACGGCGTTGTTAAAGCCGATGGTCACGGCGCTGAGCAGCACGCGCCAGACGTTGGGCAGAATGTGCACAAACAGAATGCGCGGCGTGGACGCGCCCATCAGCTGCGCGGCGCGCACATAGTTCTGCGCGCGGGCGCGGGCAAACTCGCTGCGCACGATGCGCGCGTAGCTCGGCACGAACACGATGCCCAGGGCGATCATCAGGTGGTACTTGCCCGGCCCCAGCACGCTCACCACCACCAGCGACAAGAGGATGCCCGGAAAGGCGGCCACCGCGTCGTTAAAGCGCATGAGCACCTCGTCCACCCAGCCGCCGAAATAGCCCGTGACTGCGCCGAAGAGCGTGCCGAGCACGGTGCCGATGCCCACGGTGCCAAAGGCGATAAAAAACGTTGTCCCGGCGCCGGCCATGACGCGGCTGAAGATGTCGCGTCCGAATTTGTCGGTGCCCATCAGGTGGGCGAGTGAGGGCGAGAGCATCTTGTCCGCCGTGCCAATGGCTGTGGGAGAATAGGGCGTCCAGAAGCAGCCCAGCAGCAAAAACGTGAGCATCACCGCCGTGAGGACGCAGCCGACGATGAGGAAGGTGTTGTTCTTTTTCATTTGGCTCCCTCCCCGTCAAAGGAGATGCGCGGGTCGATGCGGTGGGAAAGCAGATCGCCGATGAGGTTGCACACCATCACCCACAGCGCGATGAGCACCACCACCGCCTGCACCACCGGCAGGTCGCGGTTGGAGATGGCCGAGAGCAGAAGCCGCCCCAGCCCCGGCACAGAGAACACCTGCTCAACCACGATGCTGCCCGCCACCAGCTCACCCGCCGTGGACGCCAGAAACGCCAGCAGCGGCACCATGGTGTTTTTGAGCACATGGCGGTAGAGGATCTCGCCGCGCGAGCGGCCGCGGCTCATGGAGGTGCGCACATAGTCGCGCTTGGCCTCGTCGAGGATGCAGCCGCGCAGCAGCCGCAGCGTCATGGCGGCACGCGGCAGCGCCACGGCGAGCGCAGGGAAGAAGAGGTAGCCCAGATACGTCCCCACGCCGTCGGAAAGCGCCGGGAACGCGCCGGAGACGAACCAGTTGAGCACCAGGCCGAACACATAGCTTAAAAGGACGCCGGTAAAAAAGGGCGGCAGCGTCATCACCAGCTGGTTGACCACCGTCATCACGCGGTCGAAGCGCCCCCCGGCGTATTTGCCGCACACCACGCCCAGCGGCAGCGCCGTGAGCACGATGAGCACGAAGGCCATGGCGGTGAGCGCAAAGGTGTTGCCCAGCCGCTCAGCGATCAGTCCGCGCACGGGCACAGCGTACTGGTACGACGTGCCGAAATCGCCGCGCACAAAGCCCCACAGCCACTGCCCATAGCGCACTGGCAGCGGCTGATCCAGCCCCAGCTCGGCGCGCAGCGCCTCCAGCCGCTCGGGCGTGGCCTCGGTGCCGAGCATGCGCTCGGCCGCGTCGCCGGAGAGCAGAGAGAAGGCAAAAAAGGTCAAAAGAGAAACGAGCACCATGGTCAACAGCATCGTGCCGGTTTTTCTTGCTGCATAGCGCATGGTGTTCGTCCTCGTTTCGTAAGATTTGAGCGTTACTCGTAATGCACGCTGCTCAGGTCGACAACGTAAATGGGGTAAAACTGGTAGCCGGTGAGCCCCTTGCGCAGCGCCACGAGGTCGGCAAGGTCCTGAAGGTAGACGTTTGCGGCGTCGTCGCTGAGGATGGTCTCGCACTGCTTGTAGTACGCTGTGGCGGATGCGTCGTCGGCGGTGAGCGCAGCGGCATAGGCCGCGTCGTATTCGGTGCTTGCGTAGTTGATGAAGTTCTTGCCCGCCGTGCTCACAAAGCGCTCGAGCGTGGCCGAAGCGGTGAGCGTTTTGGCGTCAAGGCCGGTGACGGTGGCCTCAAACTGCCGGCCGGCGTACACGTCGCTCAGCCATGCGGTCCACTCGATCAGCTCAAGCGTCACGTTCACGCCCGCCGCGCGCAGCTGCTCGGCCACCACCTGCGCGGTGTCGATGTGCGGCTGGTAGTTGTTGGGCACGGTGATGGTGAGGTCAAAACCGTCGGGATAGCCCGCTGCGGAGAGAAGCTGCTTTGCCTTTTCCACATCGTGCGGGTAGGCATCGGCCAGCTCGGGCAGGAAATACTTGCGGAAGTTGGGGTACACGCTGCTGCCCAGTGCGGTGCCCCGCCCATCGGCGGTGAGGGCAAAGAGCTCGTCACGGTCGATGGCATAGCAAAGCGCCTGACGTACGCGCACATCGGAAAGCGGCGCGTAGGCATGGTTGAGGTACACAGCCTGAATGAGGTTCATCGTGCCCTCGCGCACGTCAAACCCGTCGCCCAGCTGCGAAACCTGCGTGGCTGTAAGGTGCGCCACGAGGTCGAGCGCGCCGCTTTTGAGCGCCATCACCAGCGCGTCGGCATTTTCGAAGATGCGGAAGGTCACGCGGTCAAGCTTCGCCTTTTCGCCCCAGTAGCCGTCGTAGCGCTCGAGCACGACGTTCTGCTGCGCGGCGCGGGAGACGAACCTGAACGGCCCCGTGCCCACGGGCGCAGCGTCCTGCCCGTCGTAGTCCTGCGGCAGCACGGCAAGCGTCAGGCGCGAGAGCATGTCGCTGTCAGGCGCGGCGAGGGTGAGCACCAGCGTACCGGCGGCGTCGTCGGCAGCGATGTCGACGATGCCCTCCAGCCCGGAGACAAGCTTCTCGTCGCGGCAGCGGGCGATGGACCATGCCGCGTCGCTGGCTCTGACGGTCTGCCCATTGTGGAAGGTGACACCGGGGCGGATGGTGAAGGTGTAGGTCAGAAGCTCGTCGGAAATCGCCCAGTCCTCCGCCACGGCAGGCAGCAGCTCACCGTCGGCGTTGGGCTTGACCAGCCCCTCAAACACGTTGAACAGCACCTCGCGCGTACCGGCGGTGGTGGTGAGATGGGGGTCGAGCGTGCTGTCAAGATCCTGCGCGATGCCCATGACGATCTCATTGGTCTCGCGGCGGTCGACCTCCTTTTTTGCGCAGCCGGGCAGCAGCGCTGCCAGCAGCACAAGACAGAGCATCAGCGAAAGACAGCGTTTTCCTTTCATGTTGTCTCCTCCTTTTTCACGTCGGTGGATGGAGCGGGCGGGTCGTAGAGCAGCTCGTCGCCCGTGTAGCCCTTGCGGCGCAGGCTCGCCTGGCAGAGGGCGCTGATGCCGGAGTAAACGCAGGCGAGCACCGGCACACCCAGAAACATGCCCAGCACGCCTCCCAGGCTCCCGCCCACGAGGATGGCCACGATCACCCAGAAGCTCGAAAGCCCCGTGGACTTGCCGAGGATGGCCGGGCCGAGCACATTGCCGTCAAATTGTTGCAGCGCAAGGATGAAGATGACAAAATACAGGCACTGGCGGGGACTGACGAGCAGAATGAGAAACGCGCTCGGCACCGCGCCCAGGAAGGGGCCGAACACCGGGATCACGTTGGTCACGCCCACAAACACACTGATGATGGGCGTGTAGGGAAATTTGAGCAGCGAGCAGCCGACAAAGCAGAGGATGCCAATGATCAGTGAGTCGAGCAGCTTGCCGCGCACAAAGCCGCTAAAGATGCCGTCCGCCGTTTTCACGCAGCGCATGCAATGGCGGTAGTGATCGTCGCGCAGGGCGCTGTAGAGCAGGCGGCGGGCGTGCAGGGCGATGGTCTCCTTGGTGGCAAGAAGATACACCGAGACGATGATGCCGATGAGAAGATCCTTGACAAACAGCACCACGCTCCAGATGCCGCCCGTCACGGCCACGATGGCCACCTGCGCCTGCGGGATGAGCGTGTTGTACACCCAGTTGATCATCTCGTTGTAGTAACTGCGCACGGTCTCAAGCACCTTGTCGGACACATGCGGATTGTTTTCCACAAGCTCAGTGACCCAGTTGTAGATGATCTTATAGTACCCTTCGAGGTTGCCGAACAGCGTTGTCACACTGTCGACGAGCGAGGGGATGAGCAGGCAGGAAAGCCCGTAAACACTCACGCCCACCAGCACCCAGGTCAGAAGGATGCTGCCCGCGCGCAAAAGCCACTCGCCCCCGCCCGATTTGGCGAGGCAGCGCAGAAAGCGGTCAAAGAAGTTGACCACCGGCGCGAGAAGATAGGCAAGCGCGATGCCGTAGAGCACCGGCTTGAGGATGTGCACGATGCGCGCGATCCACAGCAGCAGCCGCCCGTGCTGGAACAGCGTGTCGTAAAACAACAGCACGGCGCAGGCCGACAGCGTGATGGCCAGGCCCCACTGAAAAATGGTCTTTTGCTTCATAGGCTCTCCTTCCCGAAAAGGGCATGCAGGGATCAATTACAGAATACTATGTTTTTTCAGGAATTGCAATAGCGGAGAGGGTATGTTATAATTAATTTTACCTAACTTTCCGCTCTCTGTCCATCGTCAAAAGGAGGACTTTGCATGGATAAAAGGATGCTCTTTATCGTCAATCCCCGCGCCGGAAAAGCCAAGTCGCACGCCCCGCTGTACGAGGCGATGACCATCTACTGTGAAAACGGTTATTCGGTCTATCTGCGCCAGACCAAACGGCGCGGCGACGCAACGGCACTGGCGGAAGCCTACGGCAGCAAGGTGGACGTGGTGGTGTGTCACGGCGGCGACGGCACGCTCAACGAGACCGTCAACGGTGTGATGCGCATCCCGCCCGAGCGGCGTCCCAGAGTGAGCTATCTGCCCGGCGGCAGCACCAACGACTTTGCCGCCAGCCTCAACATCTCCTCCGAGCCGGTGGTGGCGGCGCAGTCGGCCATGCGCGGCGACGTGCTGCCGCTTGACATCGGCACGTTCAACGACCGCAACTTTGTCTATGTGGCCTCCTTCGGCGCCTTCACCCGCACCACCTACACCGTGCCGCAGGACATCAAAAACATGTTCGGCCACTTCGCCTATCTGCTCATGGGTGTGAAGGATCTTGAGACGCTGCGCCCCTACCGCATGAAGATCACCACCGAAAGTGAGGTGTTCGACGGAGAGTATCTTCTCGGCGCGGTGTGCAACTCCACCTCCATCGCCGGCACGCTCTCCCTGCCTGCGGACAAAATTTCCTTCAACGATGGGCGCTTCGAGCTGCTGCTCGTGCCGGTGCCCAAAAACGCCGCCGCGCTGCAAAAACTGATCCTTGCGCTGCTCAACCGGGACTACGAAAGCTCCGAGGGGCTGATCTTCCGCCACGTCACTCACGTCACCGCTGAGACCGAGGACAGCATCCCCTGGACGCTCGACGGCGAGTACGCCCCCGGCCAGCCGAAAAGCGAGATCGGCATCCAGCAAAGCGCCATCGAGCTTTTGATCTGATCCCCGGCGCAGGACGGAAAATCGAGCGGCCTTAAGCCGGTTTCTTGACAGTCAGAGGGGCGCACTGCAACATGCAGCGCGCCCCATTTTTTATTCGTCCAGCTTGAGCACGGCAAGGAACGCCTCGGTGGGCACCTGCACGGTGCCGAGCGAGCGCATTTTCTTCTTGCCCTCCTTCTGCTTTTCCAGAAGCTTTTTCTTGCGCGTGATATCACCGCCGTAGCACTTGGCCAGCACGTCCTTGCGCATGGCCTTCACCGTCTCCCGGG
>CAYPLM010000052.1:0-10310 GCA_964411575.1 uncultured Oscillibacter sp.
CATGATTTTACCCTCTCTTTGAATAAGAAAAAATATATGCGTTCAGCCTATGCTGAATTCGCCGGAACTAAGCTGCCGCGCGGCCTTGCGCTTGACGCGCTGCACGGCGTTGTCCACCGACTTTGTCGGCTTGTTGACCTTGGCGGCGATCTCCTGGCAGGAGTAGCCGTCTAAATAGTACCCCAGGACATTTGCTTCAAACTCGGACAACTGCTTCATAGTGCGCTCGAGGAGCTGCTGTACAGCCTCCCGCAAAAGCAGAGCCTCTGCCGGGTCAGGCTGCACAGCGATAGGATCGCCGACGCTGTAAGGATCGCTGTCAAAGAAAGGGACATCCAATGGGACGGAACGGTTGAGCGGAGAATGTTTGCCGGACTGCGCAGTGCGCAGCGCGGAGTAGAGGCGGTTGCGGATGCAGACCTCAGCAAAGGTGTGGAAGCTGGCTTCTTTTTCAGGGCTGTATTCGCGCATGGCGCGCAGCAAGCCCAACATGCCCTCCTGGATGAGATCCTCGCCGTCGCCCCCTGCAAGCGCCAGCGGGCGCGCGCAGGAGCGCACAACAGGGTAGTACCGCGTGACCAGCGCCTCCTCGGCATCACGGTCGCCGCGCGCAGCAAGGGCACAAAGCACCTCGTCGGTTTTTGTGGGATCGTCTAAGCTTCTGATATACATGAGCTATTATACCTGTGCAGGATGCGTTTTGTCAAGTATTTACGAAAATAAACTGAAAAATTTTTGAAATTTCTGGCAACCCTACTTGCTTTTTTGGGCCGCTCAGAGCGTCTTTACCAGGTCCGCAAGCTGCTCAGCCGTGCGGCGGGCGAGCGCTTCGGTCTTTGCCTCCACCATGACGCGGATCAGCGCTTCGGTTCCGGAGGGACGCACGAGGATACGGCCCTCGCCGTGCAGGAAGTCCTCCTGCTGCGCGATGGCCTCGGCAAGCGCGGGGCTGGCCATGATGCGCTCTTTTACGCCGCGCTCATGCGGCAGCTCCACGTTGAGCAGAACCTGCGGGTACACAGCGCACACGCCGGCAAGCTCGCTCGCGCTTTTGCCCGAGCGGGCGAGGATCTGCAAAAATTGCAGCGCCGAAAGCTGTCCGTCGCCAGTGGTGGCGTAATCGGTGAAAATGGTGTGTCCCGACTGCTCGCCGCCAATGCAGTAGCCATGCTCGCGCATTTTTTCCAGCACGTTGCGGTCGCCCACAGCGGTGCACACCAGCTCGATACCGCTGTTGCGGCAGAACTCGTGCAGGCCGAGGTTGCTCATCACGGTGGCCACAACGGCGTTGCCATGCAGCTTGCCCTCGCGCCGCAGCGCCTGCGCGCACACGGCGATCACACGGTCGCCGTCGATGGTCTCGCCGCGCTCATCGACAAGCAGACAACGATCTGCGTCACCGTCGAAGGCCACGCCGATATCGTAGCGCCCGCTCACCACACGCGCGGCAAGCGCTTCAAGGTGCGTTGAACCGCAGCCGTTGTTGATGTTCACACCGTTTGGCTCGCGGCTGATGAAGTCGGCGCGGCACTTGAAGCGGCCAAACAACTCCGGCGCAGTGGCCGAGGCGGCGCCGTTGGCGCAGTCGACGAGAATGCGCAGCCCCGACAGGTCGTGCTCGACGCTGGTGGTGAGATGATGGATGTACTCCTCGCGCGCGAGCTTGAGCCCGTGACGCAGCACGCCGATCTCACCGCCGGTCATCACGGGGATCGGGGCGGAGGAGAGAATAGCTTCCTCCATGCGCGCCTCGGTCGCATCGTCAAGCTTGTAGCCCTCGCCGCTAAAGACCTTGATGCCGTTGTAGGCGAAGGGATTGTGGCTCGCAGAGATCACAACGCCGGCATCCGCGCTGCGGCGCGTGGTGAGGTAAGCCACCGCAGGCGTGGGCAGCACGCCAAAGGGCATCGCGTCGCCCCCGGCGGAGCAGATGCCCGCGATCAGCGCGCTTTCGAGCATGTCGGAGGAAATGCGCGTGTCCTTGCCGATGGTGATCACCGGGCGGCGGCCCAGCTCCTCACGCAGCACGAAGGACAGCGCCTGTCCCGTGCGAAAGGCGAGCTCAGCGGTCAGGTCGATGCCGACCACGCCGCGAATGCCGTCAGTACCAAACAGTTTTCCCATGAAAAATATCTCCTTACTCAGTGAATTGTCAGCTGCTCCGGGATTTCGGACAGCGACGCCGGAACGCCCAGCCCCAGATGCTCATACGCCCTGCGCGTTGCACAGCGGCCGCGCGGCGTGCGCGTGAGAAAGCCCAGCTGCATCAGATACGGTTCGTACACGTCCTCCAGCGTCACAGCCTCCTCGCCGATGGTGGCCGCCAGCGTTTCAAGACCCACCGGGCCGCCGCCGTAGTGCTCGATGATCGCGCGCAGCATGCGGTGGTCGATCGGGTCGAGCCCGAGATGGTCGATCTCCAGCGCGCGCAGCGCCTCGTCGGCAACCGGACGGGTGATCACGCCGTCTGCGCGCACGTCGGCAAAGTCCCGCACGCGGCGCAGCATACGGTTTGCGATGCGCGGCGTGCCGCGGGAACGGCGCGCGATCTCATAGGCACCGTCCGGCACGATGGAGACGCCCAGAATGCCTGCGCTGCGCGTGACAATCCGCGTCAGCTCCTCGGGCGTGTAGAGCTCAAGGCGCAGCGTTACGCCGAATCGGTCGCGCAGAGGAGCGGAGAGCTGTCCGGCACGCGTAGTAGCGCCGATGAGCGTAAAGTGCGGCAGGTCGAGCCGGATGGAGTTGGCGCTGGGCCCCTTGCCGATGATGATGTCGATGGCGTAATCCTCCATCGCGGGGTAGAGGATCTCCTCCACGGCGCGGTTGAGGCGGTGGATCTCGTCGACAAAGAGAATATCGCCCTCAGAAAGATTGGTCAAAAGCGCCGCAAGGTCGCCCGCCTTTTCGATGGCGGGGCCGGAGGTGATGCGGATGTTTACGCCCATCTCCTGCGCGATAATACCGGCCAGCGTGGTTTTGCCCAGCCCCGGAGGGCCGTGCAGCAGCACATGGTCAAGCGACTCGCCGCGCTTCTTTGCCGCCGCGATGAATACCTCAAGATTGCCTCTGGCCTTCTCCTGCCCCACATATTCACGCAGCGTTTTCGGCCGCAGCGAGCCCTCCTGTGCATCCTCCTGCAAAAAGGTGGTCGCTACGATCGGCTCTTCGTAGATATCGGTTCCAAAATCAATGCTCATGCTGTCACATCCTTCTTCCGCACCGGTCAATAGCGAATCACATAGTAGAGCACGTAGACCCAGCTCATGAGCCCGTGAAGGATCGCCCAGAACACGCTGTGCCAGTTTGTATAGGAAATGGCCATTGCAAGGCAGGTGCCGAAGGTGATGCCGTTTTTAGTGGCTTTTTTCGTTCTGTCGTTCATTTTATGTATCTCCGGGTTTATTTTACCATCTTTTTCAGGCTCTGCCGCACGATCTCTTCCAGCGGCAGCGTCTCCACGTCCACGTCCTTAAGCGCCAGCGAGATCTCTGCCTGCCCATAGCCAAGCACGGCCAGCGCGGCAGCAGCTTCGGCAGCCTTGCCCGCCGTTCCGGCAGCTACGCCGGTCATTGCCGGCAACGACAGTTCGCCCTGCTGCTTTGCCACTTTGTCTTTAAGCTCGAGGATGATGCGCTGCGCCAGCTTCTTGCCCACGCCCGGCGCGGCGGTGAGCAGCTTTTCGTTGCCGGTGATGATGGCCGCGGCCAGCGCCTCGGGCGTGCCGGTGGAGAGAATGGCCAGCGCCGCCTTCGGCCCCACGCCGGACACGCCGATGAGCTGACGAAAGCTTGAAAGCTCGCTCTCGGCGGCAAAGCCGTAGAGTTCAAAAATGCCGTCACCGACATTGAGATAGGTGTAAAGCTTATGTACTTGCCCAACCTTGATTTTGCTGAGCGTGTTATTTGTCGTGCGGCAGGCATAGCCCACGCCGCCGCAGTCTATCACGGCAAGATATGGCTCAATGTGAGCCACCTCACCCTCTACATAGTAAAACATGGAGCACTCCTCACTCAAATCGTTTGTTTGACCTGCGTCTGCGTGCGTGCAAGCAGCGAGGTTGCGCTGCGTGCATGGCAGATGGCGATGGCCAGCGCGTCGGCGGCATCGTCCGGGCGCGGCACAGCGGAAAGCTTTAAAAGCCGGCGCACCATGTCCATCACCTGTTTTTTTTCGGCCAGACCGTAGCCCACCACGGCCTGCTTGACCTGCATGGGGGTGTACTCGTACAGCGGCACGCCCATCCGCTCCGCCGTGCACAGGATCACACCGCGCCCATGCGCCACAGCGATGCCCGTGGTAATGTTGTTGGAGAAGAACAGCTCCTCCACAGCGATAGCATCCGGTTTGAGTGCTGAGAGCAGCTCCTGCATGTCGTTTTCGATCTGAAGAAGCCGCTGCGCCAGCGGCAGCCCGGCGGGGGTAGTGATGGCACCGTAGCGCAGCATTTGCGTGCGCCCCGCCTCTGCCTCGATCAGGCCAAAGCCCACAATCGCAATGCCGGGGTCTATGCCAAGGATCCTCATGCTGTTCTTCCTTTCGATAGATTCAAAGTCATTATAACACAGCTTGTGCGAAAAGCGCAACAGGTATTTAAGCGCTGACTTTGAAACGTTCATACTAATGCGTGTAAAGCATATCTGCTTGCCACATATAGATGCCACTGCAACATGCGGCCTTTGTACAAAAATGAGTGAAATTTGATGTGAAGCCCTATGCCTTTACATCATAAGAATGCAGCAGCCTGAGCAAAGTTTTCCGGCGTTCCTCCGCCATAGGACAAAGCGGCAGGCGCAGCTCCTGCGTGCACAGCCCCAGCGCTGCCGCCGCCGTTTTGACAGGGATGGGATTCACCTCGCAGAACAGAGCGCGCAGCAGGGCTCGCAGCCGAAGCTGTTCACGGCCTGCACTGGAAAAGTTATTGGCAAGGCAAAGCTGTGTGAGCGCGTGCATTTCGCGCGGGATGATGTTGGCCGCTGTGGAGATCACGCCCTGTCCGCCGAGCGCCATGACGGCCACGGTGTCCTCATCATTGCCCGACCACACATAAAAGTCGGTAGGGCAGAGATCGAGCGTGTCCTGTAGAAGAGTAGAGCTGCCTGATGCCTCCTTGACGCCGTGAATGCGTGGGTGTGAGGCAAGGCGGCAATAGGTCTCTGCCGTGCAGCTGAGCCCCGTGCGGGAGGGAACATTATAGAGGATCACGGGAACGTCTGACGCATCGGCCACGGCAGAGTAGTGGCGCACGAGTCCTTCCTGCGTGGTCTTGTTGTAGTAGGGCGTGACGACCAGCACGCCGTCTGCGCCTGCGGAAATTGCGTCGCGGGTAAGCGAAATGGTGTGCGCGGTGCTGTTTGAGCCCGTTCCGGCGATAACGCGCACGCGTCCGCGCGCCGCGCGCACACAGGTGTCCACAACGGCAAGGCGTTCGCGGTCGCTCATTGTGCTGGCCTCTCCGGTCGTACCGCATACGACCAGCGCGTCGCTTCCGCAGGCGATGTGCCATTCTGCAAGCCTGGACAGCGCGGTATGATCGACCTCGCCGCCGTCAAAGGGCGTGATCAGCGCAACGGCAGAGCCGGTGAAGAGGGGAGAGCTGGACATGGTTCAATACTCCTTTCGGTCTGGAAGAAAATGTTTACAAAATCCTGGTGCTTTTGCCTTGAAACGGAACGCGTTTTCCACTATAATAGGGGCATGATCGACACCTGTACCCACGGAGGTTCCCAATGAAAAAGCTTTTCTACACGGCGGCGCTGACTCTGCTGCTTGCCTGTATGCTGCGCGTACCGTCTCAGGCTCTTGACCATGATATGCTCAAGGTTGGCCTTCGGTTCGGCACGGACGCGATGTTTTCCGCAAATCTCTGGAACTATAACGACGAGCCCGCCGGTTCCGGCTACGCGCTGGGCTACTACGACAGTGACCGCAGCTTCGTCTCCCTCGCCGAAATGGACGAGGAGAAGATCTCTGTCACAGCCGACGGCAACATCTACGTTGCCAGCGGGCTTTATTACGAGGCGATGCCCTCCGCTGGGGCCTCGGTGATCGGTGGATACCATTTGCAGCTTGCTGAGCCGTTTGAAACGGCAGAGGAGGCCGCGCTTGCCGCCGCACAATACGAAAACGCCTTCCTCGCCTTTCTCAGCGACGGCGTGTATGTGCGCATCGGCAGCTATGCCGACATGACGGCGGCGGTGGCTGCCGTGGAGGCGTGGGGCGGTGATGCGGCGGTGGAGCTGGTGCAGCCCAGCTCTACCGGTGTGACGGTGACAAAATACGCCACGACTACCATTCTCTTTGAGTTTGACTATGGCGGGCTGCGCAGCCTTGGCGTGCTCCCGCGCAGCATCGGCGGCGAGCGCACGCGCGTGTGGTTTAAAAACCGTGTTTATTTCGGCGGCTTTGAGTACCAGCGCGTCACGGGAGGCAGCATCAACGTGATCAACGTGGTGAACATCGAGGACTATGTTAAGTGCGTCATTACCGGGGAAATGAGCGCCGACTGGCCGCTTGAGGCGCTCAAGGCGCAGTCCGTATGCGCGCGCACCTATGCCGCTCAGCAGCAGCGCCACAGGAGCAGCGGCTTCGATGTGTGCACCACGGACGACTGCCAGGTGTACTACGGCTCTTCGGCCTGCACGGCGGATTCCGACCGCGCCGTGGACGAAACAGCGGGGAAGTACCTCTACTACAACGGTGAACTGGTTGCCAACGCCGTCTACTATTCCTACAACGGCGGCGCAAGCGAGGATTGCAAAAACGTCTGGTACTCCGACGTGCCCTACCTCAAGGGCAAGGCCGACCCCTACGAGGCTGATATCGCGGCGGTGATGAGCGGGTACTACTGGTCCGTCAGCTTCACGGCAGACGAGCTGACCACGATCCTTGAGACAAAGCTTTCGCCTGAAAACCAGATCGGCCGCGTGACCAATGTGTATGTATCGCAATTTACAGGCACCGGCAATGTGCTCGCCCTGACCTTTGAGGGCACGCGCGGCAGCTACACCGTGCGCAAGGAGGCGTGCCGCACGATCTTCAACGGCGTGATCAGCGGCAAGTCGGTGCGCAGCATGCGCTTTACTATCGGCGAGGGCGACGCGCAGCAGGTGTACGTCAATCCCGCGCAGGACACGCTGCGCAGCATCTCCGGCGCGTATGTCATCTCCGGCAGCGGCGAGGTCTCGCAGCACACCGGCAGCTCGAGCACCACCTATGTGCTCACGGCCAACGGGCTTTCCCCCCTGCGCGAGGAGGAGAGCGCTGCCAAAAGCGGTCTTTTCACCATTTCCGGCAGCGGGCACGGGCACAATGTCGGTATGAGCCAGTGGGGCGCGTATGCCATGGCTGAGCGCGGTTACGATTACGTTGATATTCTGACCTTTTACTATACGGGCGTCGCCGTGGAGTGACGCGGAAAAGAGAGAGCATGAAAACAAGCGATTTTTACTATGAGCTCCCGCCCGAGCTGATCGCGCAGACGCCGCTGGAAAAGCGCGACGCCTCGCGCCTGATGTGCCTTGACAAGGAAACGGGCGCAGTAACGCATCACCATTTTTATGAGTTGCCGCAGTTTCTGCGCGCGGGCGACTGCCTGATCTTAAACGACTCGCGCGTGCTTCCGGCGCGGCTTCTGGGCAAGCGTCTGCCTGGCGGCGGCGCGTGCGAGGTGCTGCTGCTGATCGACCGGGGCGAAAAGGTGTGGGAGTGCATCGTGCGCCCCGGCAAGCACCTGCGCACCGGCGCAAAGCTCAGCTTCGGTGAGGGGGAGCTGACGGCCGAGGTGGTGGACGTGCTGGATGACGGAAACCGGTTGGTACGTTTTGACTATGAGGGCATCTTCCTCGAGGTACTTGAGCGTCTGGGAAAAATGCCCCTGCCGCCCTATATTAAAGAGGAACTTTCCGACCGCGAGCGCTACCAGACCGTTTACTCCCGCGAGCTCGGCTCGGCGGCGGCACCCACGGCGGGGCTGCACTTCACGCCCGAGCTTCTGCGTGAGATCGAACAAAAGGGCATATCCATCGGTTATGTCACGCTGCATGTGGGGCTGGGGACGTTCCGCCCGGTGAAGGAGGACGACCCGCTCGAGCATGAGATGCACAGCGAGTACTGCACCGTTCCGCCTGAGACGGCCGAGCTTATCAACCGCACCAAGGCGGGCGGCGGACGCGTGATCTGCGTGGGCACCACGTCGTGCCGCACGGTGGAAAGCTGGGCGAACGATGACGGCACCATGTCGCCGCGCGGCGGCTGGACGAGCATCTATATCTATCCGGGGTATCGCTTCAAGGTGATGGACGCACTGGTGACCAACTTTCACCTGCCAGAAAGCACGCTCATCATGCTCGTCTCCGCCCTTGCCGGACGCGAGCATGTGCTTGCCGCCTACGAAGAAGCCGTGCACCAGCGCTACCGCTTCTTCAGCTTCGGGGATGCGATGTTTATTTCGTAAGCTGCCCACAACAGTTCGGGACTCCCGGTCCTGGTCTGTCCGTGTGGCCTGTTGACAAACCCTTTGAAATAAGGAGAGAAAACCAGCATGTTTCGAGTAATCAAAACCGAGGGCGATGCCCGGCGCGGGGAGTTTTCCTGTGCGCACGGCGGCATGGTGCAAACGCCCGTTTTTATGAATGTGGGCACGCAGGCGGCCATCAAGGGCGGCGTGAGTGCGCTCGACCTGAAGGAGCTTGGCTGCCAGATCGAGCTGTCCAACACCTATCATCTGCACCTGCGTCCGGGTGACGACGTGGTGCGCGCGATGGGCGGGCTGCACAAATTCATGCACTGGGACGGCCCAATCCTCACTGACAGCGGCGGTTTTCAGGTGTTTTCGCTGGCGGGTCTGCGTAAAATTCGCGAGGAGGGCGTCACCTTTGCCTCCCATCTGGACGGGCGGCGCATTTTCATGGGGCCGGAGGAAAGCATGCGCATCCAGTCCAACCTCGGAAGCGACATCGCCATGGCCTTTGACGAGTGCGTGGAAAACCCAGCGGCCTATGATTATGCCAAAGCCTCCTGCGAGCGCACGCTGCGCTGGCTGGAACGCTGCAAGTGCGAGCACGACCGACTCAACGCCCTGCCCGACACAGTCAATCCCCGGCAGATGCTCTTTGGCATCAATCAGGGCGCGACATATGCCGACCTTCGCGTGTGGCACATGAAGGAGATTGCCAAGCTCGACTGCGACGGTTACGCCATCGGCGGCCTTGCTGTGGGGGAGCCTACACAGGTGATGTATGATATCCTCGACGCGGTGCTGCCCCATGCGCCGCAGGATAAGCCGCGCTACCTGATGGGCGTGGGCACGCCGTCGAACATCATCGAGGGCGTGGCGCGAGGCATCGACTTTTTCGACTGCGTGATGCCCGCGCGCAACGCACGCCATGGTAAGCTCTTCACCTGGAGCGGCACGCTGAACCTGAAAAACGAGAAGTACAAGCTCGACGAGCGCCCCATCGATGACGCATGCGACTGCCCGGTGTGCCGCAACTTCTCGCGCGCGTACCTGCGTCACCTTTTCAAGGCAGACGAGGTGCTGGCGCTGCGTCTGGCAGTGATGCACAACCTGTATTTCTACAATCAGCTTGCCTTGCGCATCCGCGAGGCGCTGGACGCCGGCGAGTTTGCCGCCTTCCGCGCGGCGTACAGCGGAAAACTTGACAAAAGACGCGAAAACGACTGAGAAAGTACTTGCAAAACCCGCGGCTTTCGATTATAATATGCGATAGTTTGTATAAAGAAAGGAAACCCTGAGCTATGGATTCTATGATTTTACTCCTTGTGATGATCGCCGTCTTCTATCTCCTCATCATCCGCCCCGAAAACAAGCGGAAAAAGCAGGCAGAGGAAATGCGCAACAGCCTCAAAAAGGGCGAGCGGATCACCACCATCGGCGGCATGGTCGGCAAGGTCGTGCAGGTGAATGACAACACCATCGTCTTTGAGACCAGCGAGGATCGCGTCCGCGTTGAGATTGCCAAGTGGGGCATTCAGAGCACGGAGAGCATGGAGCAGGCTGCTGCGAAGAAGTCCTCTTCCCGCAAGGACAAGGAAGAGAAGAAGGAAGAGCCCGCCCAGCCCGAGGCAGCCGAGAAGGCTAAGAAGGACGAAAAGGCATCCTTCGATCCCGAGATCAAGTAACCAAGGTTCCGCAAAAGGCAGCGTACAGGAAAACTGTGCGCTGCCTTTTTTTCGTAGATATGTTGTGAGAATGCCAGATATAAAAAGCTGTATACGCTGCAGACAAAAAAATATGGTTAATTATAAAATCAAATTGAACACCTGAACAGAAAAAATCCATAGTGGAA
>CAYPLM010000053.1:0-10068 GCA_964411575.1 uncultured Oscillibacter sp.
GAATAAGGACTTCCGTCTCGGTGTCGATGTTGGCGGTGGCCTCGTCGAGGATCATCACCTCAGGCTTGTGGATGACCGTGCGGGCAAAGGAGATCAGCTGGCGCTCGCCGGCGGAGAAGTTGTTGCCGCGCTCGCGCACCTCCTCGTCCAGGCCGTGGGGCAGCTTGGCGATGAGCTTGTCGGTGTTGACATAGCGGCACGCCTCCATCACTTCCTCGTCGTTCACGCCGTCCATGCGCAGCAGGATGTTGGAGCGCACGGTGCCCGAGAAGAGGAACACGTCCTGGAGCATCTGGCCGAAGTGACGGCGCAGGGAGGAGATCTTGATGTGCTTGATGTCGATGCCGTCGATGAGGATCTGCCCCTTCTGGATGTCGTAGTTGCGGCAGATGAGGGAGAGAATCGTGGTCTTGCCCGAGCCGGTGGAACCGACAAAGGCCACCGTCTGCCCGGACTTGACCGTGAACGACACATCGCGCAGCACCCAGTTTTCGTCCTCGTAGGCAAACCAGACGTTTTTGAATTCAATGTTGCCCTCGATGTGGTCAAGCTCGATGGCGTCGGGCTCGTCGACGACGATGGGCTGCATGTCGAACACGGTGAAGATCTTCTCCGCCGAGGCAAAGGCCGACTGGAGGATGTTGAACTGCTCGGCCAGGTTCTGGATGGGGTTAAAGAACTTGGAGATATAGAGGTAGAACGAGACAATCACGCCGCCGTCGATCACCTGCCCGAGGAAGGTGATGTCTTTGATGTAGCTGCGCCCGCCGAGATAGAGCAGGCAGAGCACCGAGCTGATGTAGAGCATGTACACCGTGGGGCGGAAGATGCCGAAGGTGAACATCTGCCCCATGCGCGCCTTGCGCAGGGCGTTGTTCTTGGTCTCAAACTCGTCGCGCTTGCGCGCCTCGCGGTTGAAGATCTGGATGACCTTCATGCCCGAGAGGTTTTCAGAAAGGAAGGTGTTGATGTCGGTGTTGCCGTCTTTCACCTTGCGGAACGCCTTGCGCGAAAACTTGCGGAAAACGAACGTGAAGAGCACGATAAACGGCGCAAAGCACAAAATCATCAGCGTGAGCATATAGTTCACGCACAGCATCGCCACGATCACACCGATGATGACGAACACGTTTTTGATGAGGTTGACGAGGATGTTGGTGAACATCATCGAAATGGCGCCGGGGTCGCTGGTCACGCGTGTGACGAGCTTGCCGACGGGGATGTGGTGCAGCTGCTCATGCGAGAGCCCCTCAATATGAGAGAAGAGATCCTCGCGCAGGGCGGTGAGGATACTCATGCCCGTTTTCTGCAGCACAAGCGCCTGCACATAGGTGCACGCCAGCGACACCAGCAAAATCGACGCGTACAGCGCCACATAGCGATACAGCGTGCTCATCTCAAAGTCGAGCTGGATCATGCGCTCGATCTCGCCGATGAGCAGCGGGGAAATGATATCGTAGGCGATGGAAAAGAGCATCACGAACAGCACGAACACAAAGCGCCACGCGTAGGGCTTGGCGTAGACCATCAGGCGGCGGACGATCTCGCTGTCCTTCATGTTGCGGTCGAAGCCGATGGCCTCTTTATTGTCCTTGATGGAAAGGTAGGCGATCAGAAAGGCAACAGACAGCACACCCACGCACGCGCCCACCAGCAGCAGCGGAAAATACTCATGCATTGCCCTTCACCTCCCCTTCGTCGTCAAGCTTCTGCAGCTCAACCATCGTGCGGTAGCCGGGGCAGCGCTCGCACAGCTCGGCGTGCGTGCCCACATCGACGATCTTGCCGTCGTCCATAAAGATCACCTTGTCCATCAGCTCCACGGTGGAAATGCGGTGCGCGATGAGGATGGTGGTCATGCCCTGACGCAGCGTGCGCAGGTTTTCGAGGATGAGCTTTTCCGTCTTGACGTCCACGGCGGAAACGGAGTCGTCCAGGATGAGGATCGGCGCGTTCTTCATCAGCGCGCGGGCGATGGAGATGCGCTGCTTCTGCCCGCCGGACACGGTGACGCCGCGCTCGCCGAGCATGGTGCCGTACTGCTGGGGGAACTCCATGATGTTGTCGTGGATGCCCGCGCGCTCGGCGGCCTGCTCGATGGTGCTCTGCTCGCCGCCGTCGCTGGCAAAGGCGATGTTGCCGGAAATGGTGTCGCTGAAGAGGAAGTTGTCCTGCGGGACATAGGCCGCGTTGCGGCGCACCGCCTCGATGGAAATGGTGTTCACGTCACGCCCGTCGAGCAGAATGGTGCCGTCGGGCACGTTGTAGGTGCGCAGGATCAGGTCGACCAGCGTGGTCTTGCCGCAGCCCACGCGCCCGATCACGCCCACGTTTTCGCCCGCAGCGATGTGCACGCTCACGTTTTTCAGCACGTCGTACTCCGCGTCGGGATAGCGGAAGGTGAGGTTTTTGAACTCGATGTCACCGCGCAGCGCACCGCAGTCGTCCACACCTTCGGCGTCCTTCACGTTCACCGGCTCGTCAATGAGCTTGCTGATACGCGCAAGCGACGCCTTGCCGCGCGAGCGCATTTCGATCAGCTGCGACACGGCCATCACCGGCCAGATGATCGAGTTGAAGTAGCCGATGAACTCCACCAGCTGCCCCGCGCTGAAAACGCCCTCATGTGCAAGATAGCCGCCGTAGCCGAGGATGATGCAGATCACCGTCTCGACAAACAACGTCACGCAGATGTTAAAGAGCACCGAAAGGCGCGTATAGGAGATGTTGGCCTCCTCGTTCTGCTTGTTCAGGCGGCGGAAGGCGGAAAGCTCCTTGCCCTCCTTGACGAACGCCTTGATCACGGCAATGCCGGAAAAGCTCTCCTGCGAGAAGTCAGACAGGGCAGAGTACGCCGCCTGCCGCTTGTCCCAGCGCAGCTCCATATAGTGCCCCACCAGCATCGACGCGGTCAGCAGCAGCGCCATCGGCAGCATGCACAAAAGTGTGAGCGTGGTGTTCATACGCAGCATCTTGCCCACGGCCAGAATGCCCAGAAACACCGCGTCGCAGAACATCATGATGCCGCTGCCGAAGCAGTCCTGCACGGTTTCCAGGTCGTTGGTGAAAAGCGCCATCAGGTCGCCCACCTTGTTGACCTGATAATACTGCTGCGAAAGCTCCTCGCAGTGGGCAAACATCCGGCTGCGCACGTCGGCTTCCATGTTGATGCCCGCGCCGAAGAAGCACACACGCCACAAAAAGCGCCCGACGAGCAGCGCGAAGATCACCAGAATGAACGGCTTGCAGATCTCCTCGAGCAGCAGCTCCATGTCGAACGTGCGCAGCACGCCGTCCACTTCCACCGCACCCAGGTTCACGCCGTCCACCGTCATCTGGTACAGCTCCGGTACGATCAGCTGCACATAGTCCACCAGAAGCAACGCGGCCATGCCGAGCAGCAGCTGCGGAGCGTAGCGCAGATAGTACCGATTGATATGCTTTCCGAAAAGCATACCCGTATCACCTCCTGAATTCTTATACAAAAGACTCGTGTCGGTCCATTATATCACGCGCTTTGTGCTTTGTCACGCCCTAATTGCGACGAAATTTAACACAAAAAAGAAACGTCTTTAGGCCGTCTGCTATAACGTGCCCTACGTCTCACGCCGAAATCGGCTAAAAAAAGTCATCGGACACTGACGTATCCGATGACTTTTCGTTCTTTTTACTTTGCGATACGGCGCGCGCCAACGTAACCGGCGGTGTAGTAGCTGTCGGTGAGCTTGCTGATCTTCACGCCGGTGTCATAGTCGGAGGCGTGGACAAACTTGCCGTCGCCGATGTACATACCCACATGCGTGACGGGCTTGCTGGTTTTCACGCCGGGCTTTTTGAAGAACACCAGATCGCCGGGAGCCAGCTCGCTCTTGCTGACGGATACGCCGTTTTTCAGCTGGTCAGAGGCGGTGCGGTTGATGCTGTAGCCGTACTGCGCGCACACATACTGCACAAGCCCCGAGCAGTCAAAGCCTGTGCTGGGCTTCGAGCCGCCGTAGACGTAGCTGTAGCCCACATATTGCAGGGCAAGCTGCGCCATGGCCTCGCCGGTGGTGGAGGGGGCGACAGAGCAGGGCTCTGCGGACGCAGATGAGGACGACGAGGAAGCCTTGGGCTTGTCAGTTTTTTTCACATAGTCGGCACTGATGAAGCCCTTGTCGATCTTGTACCAGCCGTCGCGGCTGCCGGTGGCTCTGACCACCTTGCCCTCGGAGAGGGAACCAACTTTATCGTAGCTGGTGCCGGGGCCGGAGCGGATGTTGAGCGAGGCGGTGGTGACCTTGAGGTAGAGGTCTACGCTCTCAGTCTCCGTCTCACCGGCGAGGGTGGTGTAGCGCGCGCAGATGTAACCGCCGTCCACCTTGTACCACTCGCCCTCCACAGCCAGCACCTTGACGATCCTGCCCTGCGCAAGCGCGCCGACGCGGCTGTTGCTCTCGCCGGGGCCGCTTCGCAGATTGAGCGAGGCCGCCGTCACCTTGACATAGCTACCCGCCGCAATGGCAGAGGGCGTTTCGGACGCCTCGGGCGCGTCCTCGCGCTCAGGCTCGTCGTCCTGCGCACCGGAGAGCTTGCCGTCCACCTCGAGGTAAGCCGAGGAGACATAGCCCAGCGTGTCACCGATACGGATCTGATACCAGCCGTCCCCGGCATCCTTGACCACCTCAACGGCTTTGCCGTCGGGCAGCATGTCGATCACCTCGGCGCCGGTGCTCATTTTTGCGCGCACGCGCAGGATGTTGCCCTCGCCCACGCGCACGATGCCCTCCGACGCGGCAAACGCCTGCGCGCTCAGGAAGGTAAGCAGCAATAGGGCGGTAAGAGCGGTGAGTGCTTTACGAAAAGCCATGGGTCGTCCTCCTTTTCAGACGGGAAAGCGGGTGGAAAGCTGCGGCGATCTCTCCGCTCAGGCGGCGGGGAGATATTCGATGGAGACAACGGTGTCGCCGTCGAGGATGAAGTTGAGCGTGGTGCCCGCGCTGGTGTAGGAGAGCAGCGTTGGCAGACTGTCGTCCGTCTCGCCGTAGGAGGCGATCACCTCGTCGCAGGCGGAGCCGATGTAGATGCCCTTAGCGGTGGTGACGGAGTCGTCGGTGAGGAGGATGGACTGGATATAGTCCTTCCCGTCCTCGGGACGGGTGGTGATGGTGAAGCCGGAATAGGTGTAGGTCTTATCGAGGCCGTCGAAGGCGCAGGACTCGGCTTCAAAATAGGTCTGCGGCTCGCCGAGGTCGGCAAGGGCAAGGGTCATGTCCTCGTTGACATCCACGCGCTTGTCGCCAAAGACAAAGCTGTACATGGGTGTTTCGTTGTCCACCACGTCGGGCGTGGCCGTGCCGGGGTCGCCGGTAGAGGGGGCGGGATCATCGCCGCCGCAGGCGGCAAGGCTGACGGTCAGCGCCAGCGCCAGCAGCAGGGCAAAGAGCTTTTTCATGTTGGGTCATCCTTTCTGTTTCTCGTTCCACGCGGCTTCCAGCTGCGCCTGACGCGCGGCAAAGACGGCGGATTTTTCGTTCCAGACGGCGGCATAGTCTGCCTCAGCGCGACGGTCGGGCAGGTCGCAGTTTTTCTCGAGCCATGCGCCGAACCAGTGCGTCAGCTTTTCCGCACCGTAGAGGTTGAGGTGCAGGCCGTTGTCATAGGTGTCGGTGGTGAAGTCGAGCCCCACCTCGTCGGTAAGCGCGAGGAAATTGATATAGGCCAGTCCGTGTGTGGCGGCGTAGTCGACGATCTGCTGCTCCCACTGGTCGTACCAGTAGGGATACAGGCTCGGCGCCTTGATGAACACCAGCTGCGCGCCCTTTTCCTCGCACAGCGTGCGCATTTTTTCCAGATACTCCCAACAGACCTCGCCGAAGGCATAGTCCGCCAGCGGCTTGCCCGCAGGCACGTTTTCCGCCGGGCGCACGCCCACGTTCATGAGGTACCCGCTGTCAGAAACGATGTCTCGGGAGAAGAGGTATTTCACATCTTCGCCCGTCAGCTCACTCCAGCGCGTGTGGTAGCGCAGAAGCGGGAAGAGGTACGAACCCAGCGTCTCCTCCTCGGTCATTGAGGCGCGGATGGAGCCGAGCTTGTGGCGCGAGAGCTTCATGCCATCAATGCTCATGCGGTTGTACGCCTCGCTCTGCGGCGTGTCGTATTTCATGGAAAGCACGTTGAACACCACCACGCGCGGTGACTCGTGCTCGAGCATCTCCTCGAGCAGGTAGTACGACTGCCAGATCAGCTGCTGCGCGCTGCCGCGGATGTAGCTGGTGATGCCGTGCTCACGCCAGAGCGTGTCGGGCGTGAAGTTTTCGTACACCTCGCAGTCGCCCACGAACAGCACATCATGGTCGGTGGTCTCCTGATAGTATTCGGCGATGAGCGCGCCCTCGGGGATCTCGCTCATATACTTGGGCAAAAACAGCGCGTTGAGAAACGCCAGCAGCAGGCCAAGTGCCAGGCACCAGCACAGGGTGCGAAGAACGGTTTTCTTCTTCATGCTCTCCCCCCTTAAAACTGGTTGTAGATGAACTGGGTGGAGTCGAAGCCGATGCCGTACACGCCGAACACCAGCGTCAGCACGATGAGCACCGCGCAGCCCGCCCAAGCAAGGTTCGGGTGTCCGAGAAGGCGCTCACGCACGCTCTTTTTCACACCCAGCAGACTGCACGCATACAGCGCCGCCACCGCGCACGCCGCCACGACCCAGTCGCCCGCCGAGAGACCAAGGTCAAGAAACGACCCATCCCACAGCGCAGAGAGGTTCCACCGGGTGAACACCGTGCCGATCTGCCGGAAGGTCAGCGGCACGTCGCGGTACACGTCGAACACGCGGATGCAGCCCATCAGGCAGAAGGTGCGCACGATCTCAAACGCGCCGTAGCCACGCGTCTCCTTCAAACCGGGAAAACGCGCGTGGAAGCGGGCATACAGCGGCTCGCATTCCTGCGAAATGATGATCACCACACCGTTGAGAAGACCCCAGACGATGAAGTTCCAGCTCGCCCCGTGCCACACGCCCGTGACAAACCACAAAATGATGGTGCACACATACACACTGATGCGGCGGCCAAAGCCGTTGCCAAAGCGGGCGCGGCAGCGCTGGTTAAGGCGCAGCATCCACTTGGCCGTTGACAGCGGATAGAACACATAGTCGCGAAACCAGGTGCCCATGGTGATGTGCCAGCGCCGCCAGTATTCGGCAGTGTTTTTGGAGAAGAAGGGGCGCACGAAGTTTTCCGTCACGCGCACGCCCAGCATCTGCGAAACGCCGATGGTGATGTCGATGCCGCCGGTGAAGTCGGCGTAGAGTTGCGCGGCGTAGAGAAACATCACTGCCAGCACATAGACGCCCTGATACGTCTCCGGCTCGGCCACCAGCGCGCGCAGGGGGATAGCGAGGCGGTCGGCCAGAATCAGCTTTTTTGCAAAGCCCCAGATCACGCGCTCAAGCCCCATGGCAATCTCGCGCGTATCCCACGGATGCGGCGCGTAGAGCGTTTTGCTCAAATCGCCCCAGCGGCTGATGGGCCCCTGTATGAGCTGCGGGAAAAACGTGACGAACAGCGCAAACCTGCCGAAGCTGCGCTCGGCGCGGCACTTGTCCCAAGCCACGTCGATCAGATACCCCATGGCCTGAAAGGTGTAGAACGAAATGCCCATGGGAAGGGCGAGGGCGGAAAAGCTCAGCGCGGCGCTGCCGCCGAAGAGCGTGAGAAGCGAGCTGACGTTGGAGATGACAAAACCGGTGTACTTCACCACGGCGAGCACGCCGAAGTTGAACACGAGGCATAGCTTCATCAGGCGCGAGCGGCGCGCCTTGGACGCAGCCTTGTACGCCTTACGTTCGTCCTTACTGAGCGTTTCGCGGTTGGCAGCGAGATACGCCTCGCTCTCGGCACGCAGGTCGTCAATGCGCCGGGCGGCAAAAAAGGTGGTCACGGTGGTCACGCCGATGTACAAAAGGCAGTACCACCCCGCAAATGCGTAGAACACCACGCTGCCTGCAAGCAGCAACTTCCACTGCCAGCGCTGCGGCAGCAGGTAGTAAAGCGCAAACAGCGTGATGAAAAACACCACGAATTGCGCAGAAGCAAAGCTCATGCGTTATGCCTCGTCCAGCTTTTGCATCATCGCCCACAGCGCGTCAGCGGAGTTGAAGTTTTCGGGCACGATCTCCTCGGCGGGGATCTCGATGTCGAAATGGTCGCTCAGCTCAGCGATGAGGGAAACGATGTCGATCGAGTCGAGCACGCCGTCGTCGACCAGAGCGGTCTCAGCGGCGAAGTCAACGTCGGGGCGCAGGGTGCGCAGGATGGCAAGAAGCTCTTCCATGGTGGATTCCTCCGTAAATTCTGTCTTTTTGTTATGCTTCGGCGGTACGCGCAGAAAGGGCGCGGCGGTCGACCTTGCCGTTGGGGGTGAGGGGCAGATTTTCCAGATGCTCGGTGCGGTTTGGCAACATATAGCGCGGCAGCTTTTCGCGCAGGAAGCGCAAAAGCTCCTTCTCGTCAGCCTCGCCGGTGTAGAACAGGCTGATGCGCTCCTTTTCCTTGTCAAACACCGTGCACGAGGCCGCCACCTGCGGGTGCATGGAGGCGACGATGTCGATCTCCTGCAGCTCGATGCGGTGCCCCATGTGCTTGATCTGGAAGTCCTTGCGCGAGACGAACACCAGCTCGCCGTGCTCATTGAGGCGACCAAGGTCGCCCGTGCGGTAAATAAGCTCGGGATAGTTGGGGTTGAGGGGATTCTGCGTGAAGCACTCGCTGGTCTTTTCCGGCATGCGGAAATAGCCCATGGTCAGGCATGTGCCGCGCAGACAGATCTCGCCCAGCTCGCCGGGTGCTGCCTCACGGCCGTCGTCGGTGAGCAGCAGAAGGCCGGTGTTGGGGAACGGGCGGCCGATGGGAATGACCTCGTCGTCGGCAAACTCACGCTCGACGTGGTAGAAGCAGCTCATGCCCGTGGCCTCAGTGGGGCCGTAGAGATTGGTAAACTTTGCCTCGGGCAGCGCCTCGCGCCAGAGCTTGAACTGCCGGATGGGGAATACCTCGCTGCCAAAGGCGATGGTGCGAAGGTAGAGCGGCTTGACCTTTTCAAATGTGCGAAGACCGGAGATGATGGTCAGCGCCGACACCACCCAGCAGACGGTGTTGATCTTATGCGTGTTGAGATACTCCACCAGCTTGACCGGGGACATGAAAAGCGGCTTGGGCACAAGGTAGGTCGTCGCACCAAACTTGATGGTGGGGTAGAGCTCTTTGAGGCAGGCGTCAAAATAAAGCGGCGTCTGGTTGCCGAACACGGTGTCCTCGGAGAAGCCCAGCGTGTCGGACAGCTGCTCGATATAGTCGATGACCGAGCGGTGGCACGCCACCACGCCCTTGGGCACGCCCGTGGAACCGGAGGTAAAGACGATGTAGAGCGGATCGGTGTCGATTTGCTTTTCGCGCACAGCGGCAAGCGCTGCTTCGTCGAGCGCGTGCGCGGCGGCCTCGTCATAGTCATACAGTCCGCCGTCGTAGCCCAGCTTTTCCACTGCCGGGCGCATGCGCGCATCGCACAGCACGGCGCGGGGCTGGAGCGTCCGGAAAATGAGCTCCATGCGGTAGGCGGGCATCTCCTCGTCGATGGGGACATAGTAGCACCCGGCGTACACCACGCCGAAAAACGCGGCGACAGAGCGCGGCTGCTTGGCCATAAAGACCACCACCGGCTCGTCCTGGTGTCCTTTTTCGAGCAGGAAGCTGCCGATGCCGCGCGCGTCGCGCCACACCTCGGCAAAGGTCAACCCGTCGGTCCCATTGCTGAAGGCCAGCTTATCCGGCACGCGAGGCGCCGTAGCCTCAAGATATTCCAGTACGTTACGCTGCATTTCCATCCTCCGTTTCTCCGCCGTCGCCGGGCGTGGGTTCAGGCTCGGTCGGGTCGGTGGGCTGCTCAGGTTCCGTCGGCTCGGCAGGTTCGGTCGGCTGCTCAGGTTCCGCCGGCTCGGCAGGCTCCGTGGGCTCGGTCGGCTGCTCGGGCTCGGTCGGGTCCGTGGGCTCGGTCGGCTGCTCGGGCTCGATCGGTTCCGTG
>CAYPLM010000054.1:0-10059 GCA_964411575.1 uncultured Oscillibacter sp.
AAAGCGCGGCGAACTCATAGCCATAGCCAAAGGTGCCGCTGGCGGGGATGATGGGATTGTCAAGCGTGATGCCGCAGAGCGTCACGGAAGTGTTTACCATATGATCTCCTCCTTTTCGAGCACCGGGCCGTCCTTACAGATGCGCTTGCTGCCGTATTTCGTCTTGCAGGTGCAGCCCATGCACGCGCCGAAGCCGCAGCCCATGCGCTCTTCAAAGCTGAACTGCCCGGCGCTGCGGCAGACGTCGTACACGGCTTTGAGCATCCGCTCCGGCCCGCAGGTGTAGAGGTAGGTGTAGTCCCCGGCGGCGGCCATGCCGTCGGTCACAAGACCGCGCAGCCCCACGCTGCCGTCAGCCGTGGCAAGGATGACCTCTGCGCCGAGGGCGCGGAACTCGTCGGTGAGGAAAATGTCCTCCGCGCGGTTGTAGCCGAGCACCGCCGTGACGGTCTTGCCCTCCGCCGCGAGGCGCTTTGCAAGCCCGTAGAGCGGCGGGATGCCCACGCCCCCGCCTACGAGCAGGGGGTGCGCGCCGCTGCGCGCGGGATCGAAGCCGTTGCCAAGGCCGGTGAGCACATCAAGCGTCTTACCGGGGGCAAAGCCTGTCATGGCCGCTGTGCCGTGGCCGAGGATCTTATAGATCAGTGTCACAGTTTCCCCGTCCCAGTCGCACACCGAGATCGGCCGGCGGAGATAAAAGCCGTCGAGTTTGAGGTTGACGAACTGCCCCGGCGCAGTGATGGCCGAGGTGTCGCCCGTGAGCGTCATGCGGTAGATGTCACCGGTGAGGGGGTGATTCTCCCGCACGGTCAAGATGGTCTGCTTCATGCGTTGTTCTCCTTATTCAGCCGCTTTGCGTCGTGCCAGACGGCCTCGCCGTTCACGGCGGTCAGCAGGCAGCGTCCCTGCACCTCCCAGCCGGCAAAGGGCGTGGCGCGCCCCTGCGAAAGGAAGGTCTCCGGGTCGATAGAGTAGGTATTGTTCAGGTCGAAGACCGTAAAGCTGTCGCTGTCTTCGATGCCGAAGCGGCGCAGCGGTGTGTCGTGCAGCAGCTCCATCAGCCGCGCAAACGAGATGATATTCTTCTTTACAAGGTAGGTGTAGAGCAGCGGGAAGGCCGTTTCCAGCCCCACGATGCCCATCGCGCTTTTTTCAAGGCCGCGCCCCTTTTCCTCTGCGCTGTGGGGCGCGTGGTCGGTGGCGATCATGTCGATCGTACCGTCGGCAAGCCCTTCCAGCAGCGCCTCGCGGTCAGCTCTGCTGCGCAGCGGGGGATTCATCTTGAAGCGTCCCTCCTCGCGCAGGTCGGCATCGTCGAGCAGCAGATAGTGCGGCGCAGTCTCGCATGTCACGTCCAGCCCTTCTGCCTTGGCTTTTCGGATGAGCGCAACGCTCTCCTTCGTCGAGATGTGGCAGACGTGATAGCCACAGCCGGTCTCGCGTGCAAGCTCGATGTCGCGCGCGATGGGGCGCCACTCGCTTTCCGAGCAGATGCCGCGGTGGCCGTGCGTGCGGGCATAGGCACCGTCGTGGATGTAGCCGCCGCGCAGAAGGCTGTTCTCCTCGCAGTGGGCGACGATGAGCTTGCCGAGCCGCCTGGCCTCGCACATGGCAGCGCGCATCATCTCCTCTCCCTGCACGCCGCGCCCGTCGTCGGAAAAGGCGACCACATGCGGCGCCATGGCGGCCATGTCACTCAGCGCCTCGCCCCTCTCGCCTCTGGTGATCGCACCGTAGGGGAGTACACGCACGCACGCATCGCGGCGGATGAGCGCGAGCTGCTGGGAGAGCGCGTCCATCGTGTCCGGCACAGGGTCGAGATTCGGCATGGCGCACACGGTCGTGTAGCCGCCGTGCGCAGCGGAGAGCGTACCGGTGCGGATGGTCTCTTTATATGAAAAACCCGGCTCACGAAGATGCACATGTACATCAACGAAACCGGGTAATATCACAAAAGAGGAAGCATCAACAGCGGTAGAAACACCGCCGCCAAGGGAAACGGAAACACTGCTGCCGGAGAACGAGCCGCGGTGGAAGGTCTGCACATTGTTCAGGATCAGCGCCACGCTTATCGCCCCTTTTCTCCAAATTTTTATTAGGATATCATGGCGGGGCGAAGTTGTCAAGCGCTCTGGCGGAAAAAATTGCGGCCTGGTGTGCGCTCCCTTTTTGGCCGGGAGATCAATAAGGCGGCTTTGCAGGGATCCTTACCAGCGTTTTGTGTTTTCGGCGAGGTCGGCGTAGAGCGGGGTGGCGAGGCCGAAGCCGCCGGACACGCTCAGAAGCTGCCCGGTGATGCTGGCAGCCTCGTCCCCGGCGAGAAACACCGCCGCTGCGGCAACCTCCTCGGGCAGCGCCATGCGCCCGAGCGGGATGTGACGCACAAAGCGGGCGCGAAACTCCTCCGTCAGGTGCGATGCCACGGCCTCCGTTGCCGTCATGCCGGGCAGCACGGCGTTGCAGCGAATGCCGTTTCTGGCCTCCTGCACGGCGATCAGGCGCGTGAGGTGGTTGATCGCTGCCTTGCTCGTGCCGTAGGCCACCTGCGACACGTCCGCCACTGCGCCGCCGATGGACGAGATGTTGACGATGCTGCCCCCGCCAGGCATGTGCTGCGCGGCAAGCTGGCTGGCGAGAAACACGCTGCGCAGGTTCAGCGTCACCGTGTCTAAAAACACGTCGCACGCCGTGGCGGCAAAATCGAGGTCGCGTCCGGGCGCGGACACGCCAAAGTTGTTGATCAGCACGTCCAGCCGTCCACTCTCACACGCAGCCTCCTCCACCATGGGCGCGTAGGTCTCTGCCCGCGCCGCGTCGTGGTATACGCAGCGCACCCGCGCACCGTCGGCGTTGAGCTCGTCCGCCACGGCCTGTGCGCGCTCCATGCTGCGCGCCGCCATATACACCACCGCGCCCTCCCGTGCGCACGCGCGCACGCAGGCAAGCCCGATGCCCCTTGTGGAGGCCGTGACGAGCACGACCTTGTTTTCAAGTCTCATTCTTTTCCTCCCTTTCATGGATGCGCGGCAGAAAGCACACCGCCGCCGCGCCCGCTGCCACGCACAAAAGCTCCGTTGCCGAAAGCGTATGCATGGCCTTCACGGCCGCCTCCGCCTGCGCCGTGCCCGCCGCCGTGAGCGCTGCCACGCGGTTGGTGAAAAGCGGCACCAGCACCGCCACGCCAAACGGCGCGGCAAGGTCGCGGAACAAGCCGTAGGTTCCTGCGCCTGCGCCCGCCTGCTGCGGTGTGAGTCCGGCGAGCGCCACCTTCATGAAGATGGCCGCATTGCCGCCCAGCCCCAGCCCCAGAAGCCCCAGCGAGGCCATGAGAAGCCACACAGGCGTGCGCACCGAAAAAAACCACAGCAGTGCGCAGCCCGCCGCCGTCACCGAAAGTGAGCCGAGCAGCACGCGCCGGGGCTCCACCCGGTCGCTCAGAGGTCCCAGCAGCAGCGCCCCCAGCGACATGCCAAGGTACATTACCGAGATCGCGTAGCCCGAAACGGCGCTGTTTTCCGGCTGTGTGCTGTTGACAAAGACGATGGTGTTGGTCATGTTGGCCTGCATTAGTCCCTGCGTGAGAAAAAGCGCCGCCACGCTCAAAACGAACGCCCGCCGCCGCAGAAAGCTGCCCGGCAGGATGGGCTGTGCGGCGCGCTGCTCGGCCAGAAGCAAACCGGCAAGACTTGCCAGCGCCCCGGCCAGCGCCGCCCAGAACGCGCCCGAGCGCCACCCGAGGTTCTGCCCGAAGGCGGGAAGGCACAAAACGAGGCTGAAAAACACCAGCACCAGCGCCGCGCCCACCGCATCAAAGCCGCGCAGCGTACCGTGCGGCGCACGCGCCACTTCTTTTAATAAAATGCACGCGGTCAGCACCGCCGCGCACAGTGCCGTGCACACCCACAGCATCGTCCGCCAGCCCCGCCCGGCCACCAGCAGCCCGCCCAGCGACGGCCCGACCACCACCGACGCGCTGGAGATGAGCATATAGAGCGAAAAGCCGCCCGCCTTCTTCTCCGGCGGGAACTCTGAGACGATATACCCCACGATCACCGGTGCCATCGCCGCCGTGCCCAGTCCTACCACGAAACGCGCCACCAGCATAAAGCCGAACGAGCCCGCCAGCGCCGAAAGCGCGTTGCCCAGCGTGAACACCGCCAGCCCCAGCAGCAGCGTGGTGCGCCGCCCGATCACGTCGCCCACGCGGCCGAGGATGGGCGCGCAGGCCGCCGTGGACATCGCCTGAAAAAGCGCTGTCCAGGTGGTGGCGCTGTAGGCAAGCCCCATGTCCTGCACGAAGGCCGGCCCGAGCACCGTGGAAAATCCGCCCACGAGCCCGATGGCAAACGCCGCGAGCGCATAGGGAAAAAAGCCCTTTTGATACGTCTGCATGTTTCTCCTCCTTCTGCGCGTAGTATGCCCCGCGCGGCGCGTATGATTCGCGCGGAATGGGACACACTTTTTATGCACCCTGTGCCCATAATTTTTAAGGAGGAAGTCAAGCATGTCCATGATCGAAAAGGAAGTGCCCGAGTTTCGCGTGCAGGCGTTCCACGAAAACAGCTTCTGCGAGGTCTCCAGGGCGGATATCCTCGGCAAATGGAGCGTTTTTTTCTTTTACCCCGCAGATTTTACCTTCGTCTGTCCCACGGAGCTTGAGGAGCTTGCCGAGCACTACGAGCAGTTCAAGGCCATCAACTGCGAGCTCTATGCCGTGTCCACCGACAGTCATTTTGTCCACAAGGCGTGGCACGATGCCTCCGAGCGCATCAAAAAGCTGCGCTTTCCCATGCTCGCCGACCCCACGCACGCCCTTTGCCGCGACTTCGGTGTGCTCATTGAGCGCGACGGCATGGCGGAGCGCGGCAGCTTCATTGTCGACCCCGACGGGCGCATCGCCGCCTACGAGGTCATCTCCGGCAGCGTGGGGCGCAGCGCGGGCGAGCTGCTGCGGCGCGTACAGGCGTGCCAGTTCGTGCGCGAGCACGGCGGCGAGGTGTGCCCTGCGGGCTGGAAGCCCGACGGCGAGACCCTGCGCCCCAGCCTCGACCTCGTGGGGAAGCTTTGATGCAGGAGCTTTATGACGCTGTGGTGGTGGGCGGCGGCCCGGCGGGGCTGACAGCGGCACTGTACCTCGCCCGCGCGCGGCGGCGCGTGCTGGTGCTGGAAAAGCAGGGTTTCGGCGGGCAGCTTGCCTCCACGGCGGAGGTGGTCAACTACCCCGGCGTGCCCTCAGGCAGCGGCGCTTCGCTCACCGACACGATGAAAGCGCAGGCCGAGCGCTTTGGCGCAGAGCTGCGTCTGGCGGAGGTCACGGGTCTTGCACTGGACAGCGAGAAAAAGACCGTGCGCACCGCGCAGGGCGACATATTGTGTCACGCCGTGCTGCTGGCCATGGGCGCGCACCCGCGCGCCGTAGGCTTTGCGGGTGAGGAGGCGTTTCGCGGGCGCGGCGTGGCCGTGTGCGCTACCTGCGACGGCGAGTTTTTCACCGACCGCGAGGTGTATGTGGTCGGCGGCGGATACGCTGCGGCGGAGGAGAGCGTGTACCTCACACGCTTTGCCCGGCACGTCACGGTGCTCATCCGCCGCAACGACTTTTCCTGTGCGGCGGGCGTGGCTGAGCCGGCAAAAAACCACCCCAAGATCACCGTCCTGCCGCGTACAGTGCTCTTAGAGGTGTCGGGCGTGGAGAAGGTGACGGCGCTGCGCTATCAGAACAGCGTCACGGGCGAGGTGACGCAGGTGGAGGACGCAGCGGGGTTGGGCGTGTTCGTTTTCGCCGGCTACGAGCCTGAGACCACGCTGCTGCGCGGCACGCCGCTTCTGGACGAGCAGGGGCACATCCGCGCCGATGCGGACGGAAAAACCGCACTTCCCGGCGTGTACGCCGCTGGAGACGTGTGCACGGGTATGCTGCGTCAGGCCGTTGCCGCCGCCGGAAGCGGGGCAGCCGCCGCCACGGCGCTGGAAAAGCACCTCGCCGCCGCGCAGCCAAGCGCCCCTCCGCGCGTCCCGCGCCCTGCTGCGGTCAAAACGGAGGAGCCGCGCAGCAGCGCCCTGTTCACCGCTGAGCAGAGCCGTGAGTTGACAGAGCTCTTCTCCCGCATGGCGCAGCCGCTTTTGCTGCGCCTCACGCTCGACGGACGCGAGGCGTCGCAGCAGCTGCGCGCGTTTGCCGCCTCGCTCGCCGCGCTGACCGACAAGCTGCGCGTGGAGGAGACGGACGGCGAGAGCGCGCCCTGCGTGAGCGTGTGCCGCGCAGACGGCAGCGAAGCGGGGCTTTTTTTCCACGGCGTGCCCAGCGGGCACGAGTTCACCCCCTTCGTGTTAGGGCTGTACAACGTTGCGGGGCCGGGGCAGGCGCTCGAAGAGAGTACCCGGCGGCGCATCGCCGCCATCGCGCGCCGCACGGAGCTGACGCTGCTCGTCACGCTTTCGTGCAGCATGTGCCCCACGCTGGCCGCCGCTGCGCAGCAGCTTGCCGCGCTGAGCCCGCAGGTCAGCGTGAACGTGTACGACGCGCACCTTTTCCCACAGCTGCGCGAGCGCTACGGCGCGATGAGCGTGCCCTGCCTCGTGGTCAACGACGAAAAGCCGCGTTTCGGCCGCAAAAACCTCGACGAGCTGCTTGCCCTGCTGGAGGAATAACGGACAGACTGAGTGGGCGTGGCAGTTTTCCAAGTTCCTTTTGGCAGCCCTGCCGCGTTGCACCATGGGGCGTCGAAGACGCCGCCCCCTACAAGTCAAGACAAACGTGCGCAAAACCAGTAGGAGACGGCGCCCACGATGTCCCGGCTCTCCCAGAGGGAGAGCCGGCAGCCCGCAGGGCTGACTGAGAGGGAGCAGCAGGATTGCCCCCACGGCACAAAAAAGCGTCCTTGCGTATCGTTCCGGGTATGCCGGGAATACGGATTGCCATACCAGTCTGCGGACTGGTTCGCAATGACGGAGGTCCTTTGACGCAACTCCCCGGACAGATACTCCTGCCCGGAGAGTTGCTCTGCTTTTTGAAAAGCAGACACTTTTCCTTTACAGCTTTCAGGAAACGTGCTATTGTAGTAATATAAAGGGGAAAGGGGTGCCATCTATGACCCGTTCCGCCCGCGTTTTTACTTTGCTGCTTGCCCTGCGGCTGCTTTGCGCCTGTACGGCAGAGCCAACGCCTGTGCCGGACGTGCCCGAGCTGCTGCCGCAGGAGGGACAGCCCACCGCGCCGACGCTTCCGGCGCGCCAGACCAGCACCGGCACGCTGCGCGAGCGCAGCGAGGACGATGTGCTCACCATTCTCGAAGCGCTCACCTCCACCGACTTTGCCGGGCGCGAGGCGGTCGTTGTCGGCGCACATTTTGACGGCAGCGGCTTTTACGGTGACGCGCTCTACCCCTCCGCCTACGACAACGCCTCCGGCACGGCCACGCTGCTCACCGCTGCGGCGTTGCTTGCCGACGTACAGTTGGATGCCGACCTGATCTTCGTGGGCTTTAACGGCGAGGAAAGCGTCCTCGACGGCTCGGCCGCGCTGGTCGAACCGCTCTGCGCGGCATATGAGTCGCTCGCGCTGATCAACATCGACTGCATCGGCCTCAAAAGCGAGAGCGGCTGTATGCTCGACGGAAACGCCGCCGCCTTCTCCGGCCTCGGCGAGCGCTTCAGCGACGCGTTTGTCCTGTGCCTGACCGACAATATGAACAGCGACCACAAGAGTTTTTTGGGGCGCAAAAACGTGTACGCCACCAATCTCCCGGACGCGGGCGCAACGAATTATTCCCAAAGCCTTATGCACACGCGCCTTGACGCCGTGGACGGGCTCGACCCCGCGCGCATCCTCCGCGCCGCGCAAATCCTCGCGCAGTACCTTTTTGCGGGCGAGTACCCCAGCAGACTCAGCGGTTAGGCCGCCTGCCACAAGAAAGCCTCTCGCCGGGGGAGCAACAGCGCGTTGCTTGTCAGGCGGGGTGTTTTGTGCCATAATCATACCGAGGTGATTTTATGAACGCAAAGGATGCGCTTCTCGCATTGCGGGTAAAAAAAGGAATGTCACAGGAAGAGCTTGCCGAAAAGGTGTTTGTCACGCGGCAGGCCGTTTCGCGCTGGGAAACCGGCGAGACCACGCCCAACGTTGAGACGCTTAAGCTGCTTTCCAGGCTGTTTGACGTTTCAATCAACACGCTCCTCGGCTCGCCGCGGCAGCTGATCTGCCAGTGCTGTGGCATGCCGATGGACGATCTGAGCATCAGCCGGGAAAAAGATGGCCGTTTCAACGAGGACTACTGCAAATGGTGCTACGCCGACGGGCAGTACATGTACAGCAATCTGGACGAGCTGATCGATATCTGCGTAAAAAACATGGTTAGCAAGGAGCACCCGGAAGCGGAGGTGCGCGCGTATCTCAAAGAGGCGCTGCCCCGGCTGGACTACTGGAAGCGGCACGAGGAGCTGGCGGACAACGGGGCGTTTGACGCGTTCAAGCAGCGTCTGATCGAGGAAATCAACGCGCTGCACATCGCGGGAATGCCGAAGCTGACCGCGCTCAACGCGCTCGTCGGTCGTTATGTAAACCTTGAATACCGGCTTCCGAACGGAAGCGTCGTAAAGTATCTGGACGACAACGCGACCTATCTCGGCAACCAGCTGGAAAGCGAATGGGACGCAGGCCGGTGCTTCGGCATTGCCGCCAACATGGACTTCATCCTGATCTGCACCTATGGCGCAAACGGCGAGGAGCCGGAGCTTGTGCTTTACCAAAAGAGGCAGTCTAACGCCCCCTGACATAAAAACACACCCTCTTATTTCCGCTGCAAATGACAGCGATCTGATGGTGGAGTTTCCGTCCGCTCCTGCGTTTTCTCTGGAAATCGTCGTGTTGAAGCGCTCGCGCCTGGTTTTGCAAATGAAAGTAATCGAGCATGCGAAGCCCGTAAAAGCGTCTCGTGAGCAGTACACAATCTACCATTTCAAAAAAGCGTTTCGCCATTATTTTTGGCAGACAGATTGACAGCGCTCCCTGCGTATGATATGATCGGCATGTCCACGGGAAGTGCCTCTGACCGGCGGACACCACAATTCATTCCACCGTTCTGTCGGCAAGGATGCGCTCCAAGCCGAAAGTGAGGGAAAACGGCACACTGTGCCGCGAGGCTGTCAAAAAACCGGCTGACGCCGCTTTTTTGAAAGGCTTGCCGCCCGCTGCAGCGCACTCGCGCTACGCGCGAGCACGAAAAGCGGGCTGATAGGAGTTTTTTCCGACGCACATGTCGCCGGAAAAACGATCAGGTTGCTTTCGCGTCTGCGGACGCGAAACTCTGCGAGACTTTTTTGACACGCTGAAGGCACACCGTGCTGCGCCTTGTGCTGCTTCCATCCCTTCTGCCGAACGGCGGGAGGGATGATTATTTTTGAAAGGGGAGACGGTTATGCAGACACGCGTCGCCGTGCTGGCTGTGATCGTACGCGAAGGAAGCTCCGTGCAGACGCTCAACGAGCTGCTGCATCAGTATGGGCAGTATATCGTCGGGCGCATGGGGGTGCCCTACCGGGAAAAGGGCGTGAATATCATCAGCGTGGCGCTTGACGCGCCGAGCGACGTCATCTCCGCGCTTTCGGGCAAGCTGGGGCGGCTGAACGGTGTCACCGCTAAAACCGTCTACGCCCCCGAAAGCAGCATCGGAAAGGAAGAAAACACATGAAAAACTCTCTCAAAAAACTCCTCGCCCTCTGCCTGAGTCTTGCGCTCGTGCTCTCGCTGGCCGCCTGCGCCGCGCGTCCCGAACAGCCTGAGCAGCCCGACCAGAGCGAAAACCCGCCCGTGAGAGAGCCGGAGGAGGCGCAGCCCGTGGACGAGTTCGTCCCTGCCGCGTTCTCCGTTGCCGCGCTCAAGGGGCCCACCGCCATGGGGCTTGTCAAGCTGATGAACGAGAGCGAAAACGGCGGCGAAACGCAGAATGCCTACACCTTCGCCCTCGCCGGTGCAGCGGACGAGGTGACGCCGCTTCTGCTCAAGGGCGAGCTGGACATGGCCTGCGTGCCCGCCAACCTTGCAAGCGTGCTCTATAACAG
>CAYPLM010000055.1:0-10013 GCA_964411575.1 uncultured Oscillibacter sp.
CGTGACCGGCGGGGACGACCTCGAGCTCGGCGGAGATGAGATCCTCCTCGACGATACCGTACTGGTCGTTGAGCAGCTTCATCACGCCCAGCTTCACGCGGTCGGAGGCGTCCTTGTCCTCGATGGGGCGGGAGCCGACGAGCACGTTCAAAAGCTCGCTGGGCACGGCCTCGTTGAGGGGCTTCTGACCCTGCGCGCGGCCAAGGTGCGGCAGAAGGTCGGTGATGATGAACTGAGGATCCTCGGGCTTATCACCCACATGCAGCTCGATGCTGCTGCCGTCGGCGAGCACGACCACGCCATGCAGCTCGAGAGGAATGGTGACCCAATGATACTTGCGGATACCGCCGTAGTGGTGCGTCTTGAGGTAGGCGATGTCGCTGCTTTCATAGAGCGGGCGGGGCTTGAGGTCGAGACGGGGCGCGTCGGTGTGCGCCGCGCCGATGTTGGCGCCGTTGGCCAGGCTCTCGGTGCCGATGACGGCGAGCATGATGCTCTTGCCGCGGTTGTTGAAGTACACCTTATCACCGGCGGAGAGCTTCATCCCCTTGACGTAGGGCACAAAGCCGCGCTCCTCGGCGAGCTTGACGCAGTAGTTCACGCACAGACGCTCGGTCTTGCCGTTGTCGAGGAACTTTTTGTAGTCCTCGCAGTAGGCGTACATAAGGGGCTCCTCCTCGGCGGGCAGACGGTCATAGCCGCCCTTGGGCGCGTAGAGCAGCTTTTCGGCAAGCTCGTTCTTTTTCTTGTCACTCATGGTTTGTATCCTCCTTTAATTTGTTGATGATGTTATCAGCAAACGCCTCCGCCTGCGGCAGCAGGGACACGCTCATGTCTGCGCCGTCGTTGACAAAGGTCATATCGCTCCGTTCGGTGTAGAAGCTGTCGGGCTTCTGCGCGGCAATGCGCGCGCGGGCATAGTCCTCGCTGATGCCGTCGCGCGCCATGATGCGTCTGACGCGCAGCTCCTCCGGCGCGCTGACAGCCACGGTCACGTCGCACAGCGCAGCAAGGCCGCTTTCAAACAGCTTGATCGCGTCGATCACCACGGTCTTTTTCTCACTCTCTTCGATGCGCCGCGCCACGGCGCGGGGAATGTGCTCGCGCGTAATACGGTCGAGCCGCGCGAGGGCGTCAGCATCGGAAAAGACGATGCTCCCCAGCCTTTTGCGGTCGAAGCCGCCGTCAAATGCCGCGGGGAATGCCTGCCGCAGTGCATTCTGTAAAGGAATATCACTTTGCAGCATTTCATGGTAGAGCGCGTCGCAGTCCAGCACGCACGCGCCGCGCCGTTCCAGAGCACGCAGCAGCGTAGTCTTGCCTGCGCCGGTGGGGCCGGTGATGCCGATGACCTGCGCGCCTGCCCCGGCGTCGAGCACATGGAAGCCCGCCGCCTTTTTCAGCCGGTTGCCCACGGCAAGGCCAAGCCCCGCCGCGTCGGGACACTGGGCGAATATCTCGCGCACGTCTGGCTCACCATCGAAGCGGCGCAGCGCGTCGAACACATGCTGCGCCTGCGCCAGCTTGTCCGCCGACGCGCCGAGGGTGTGCACCCGCTGCCCCGCGAACAGAGGCGCAAACTCGTCGAACACAATCACGCCCGCGCCGCCCGGTGCCATGCGCAGCAGCGCAAGCGCACTGGCACGCGGCGCGCCGGTGACCACGGTGACGGGCGCTTTGGGCGCATAGTGCCGGTACTTCATGCCCGGCGCGCGGGGGCGCTCACCCTCGTCCATTTTGCGCGTGACGGCGGCATCGACGGCCACCTCGCCGAGCACCTCCTCCAGCGCCTCGAGCGCCAGCCCGCCCGGCCGCAGCAGACGCGGCGGCGTGACAGTGAGGTCGACGATGGTCGACTCCACCCCCACGCGGCAGGCCCCACCGTCCACTACGCCGTCAATGCGCCCGTCCATGTCCTCGCGGACGTGCTGCGCAGTGGTGCAACTGGGGCGGCCGGAGCGGTTGGCGCTCGGCGCGGCGACGGGCACACCGGCGCGCGCGATGATCGCGCGGGTAACGGCGTGGTCGGGGCAGCGCATGCCCACGGTGTCAAGCCCGCCGGTGGTCTCATAGGGCACACAGTCGGCCTTGGGCAGGATGATAGTCAGCGGCCCCGGCCAGAAGCGCTCGGCCAGACGGTACGCCGCCGGCGGCACATTGCGGCAGCAGCGCGAAAGCCAGCTTGCGTCGGGAATATGCAAAATCAGCGGGTTGTCCTGCGGACGGCCCTTGGCCTGGAAAATGCGGCGCACGGCGTCGGCATTCAGTCCGTCCGCACCCAGGCCGTACACTGTCTCCGTCGGGATGGCAAGAAGCCCCCCGCGGCGCAGGATGTCGGCTGCGCGCGCGACCTCGCTTTGCGCGGGGTCGGTGATGGTAAAATACTCTGTCAGCACATGCGCGCCCCCTTATTGCCGCACAAAATCAAGATAGCGCGTGCCCTGAAAGCTCAGCTTGCCGTGGTCTCCCTCAACGAGCATGCCGTACTCTCTTCCGCCTACCGAAAACTCGATACGGTCGCCGCTTTCCACCTCGAAGGTGACATAATACGACGTGGAGTGGTGCGCATGTCCGTTGTTATGGTGCACCGTCGTCTCGTCGCGCTTGGTCACGACCTCCGCCTCCACGGTCAGGCGCGGAGAGTTGTTGTTTGTGTGCCACTGCTTCGCGCCGCGAAAAAGTGTCAGCATGAACACCACGAAAAAAGCCGCAAACATCAGGAAAAAGAGCGCCTCAAAAGCGCCAAAGCCAAACATCATTGTGCGTCCCCCCTGTTTCTGTATTTTTGTACTTTCGTTTCTTTACTCCCCGGCGCTCTCGCGCAGCCGCTCGGCCTGCTCCTGCAAAAGCAGCGCGTCGGTCAGTGCGTCCAGCGCGCCGTTGATCACGCTGTCAAGCGGGAAATTCTTCACCTCACCGGTGAGCCGGTGGTCGGTGACGCGGTTTTGCGGGAAGTTGTAGGTGCGGATACGCTCGTTGCGCATGCCCGTGCCCACCTGCGCGCGCCGCTCGCTCGTAACAGCGCTTTCTACACGCTCGCGCTCAAGCTCATAGAGCTTGCTGGCAAGCATCGCCATGCACCTGGCACGATTTTGCACCTGCGAGCGCTCCTCCTGGCACGACACCACGATGCCCGACGGCTTATGGATCAATCGCACGGCGGAGCTCGTTTTATTGACGTGCTGGCCGCCCGCACCGCTGGCACGGTAGACCTGCATCTCGATATCCTCCGGGCGCAGATCGACCTCCGCTGCCTCCATCTCGGGCAGCACCGCTACCGTGGCCGTGGAGGTGTGCACGCGCCCGCCGCTTTCGGTCTCGGGCACGCGCTGCACGCGGTGCACGCCGGACTCCAGCTTCAGGCGCTGCCAGGCGTCTGCGCCGACCACTGTAAAGTCAGCTTCCTTTACTCCGCCCAGCTCTGTTTCGTTGTAGTTCATCAGCTCGATCTTCCAGCCGCGCCGCTGGGCGTACATGCTGTACATACGGTAGAGGTCGGCAGCAAACAGCGCGCTTTCCTCTCCGCCCACGCCGCCGCGCAGCTCCATGATAACGCTGCGTCCCTCATTGGGGTCGCGCGGCAGCAGCAAGACGGGCAGCTGCTGCGTCAATGCATCCATGCGCGTTTGCAGCTCGCTCAGCTCCTCCTGCGCCATCTCGCGCAGCTCAGGGTCAGAGAGCAGCGCCCGCGCCTCGGCGAGCGCACGTTCACAGTCGCGGTACTCCCGGCAGGCGTGCGCCACGGGCTCGATGCTGTGCTGCTCGCGCGTGAGGCGCACCAGCTGCTGCGCATCGCTGCACACAGCGCTGTCGGCCAGCAGCGTCTCAAGCTCCTCGTATCGCCGCTCGACGGCGGCGAGTCTTTCCCACAGGCTTGCCATCAGCTGACAAAATCGGCCACGCGCTTGAGAAACTGGTCACGCCAGAAGTCGTAGCCCGTTTTCCCCGGACGCAGCGACACCTCCGCCACGCGCGTCTTGCCCGCGCAGCGGTCCATCTGCTCGTATACCTCGCGGTACGGCCGCTCGCTCCGATGCGTGATGACATAGGCCACGTTGCGCACCTCGCCGCCGCGCCGCTGCAAAAACGACCGCACGACGCTCGAGCAGCGCCCCGCCCACACGGGCGTGCACACAATCACCAGACGGTAGGAGGAGAGCGGGTGCTCCAACTCCGGCTCGCAGATGGGACGCGTGCGCTTTTTCACCGCGTCCAGCCCGCAGCGCAGCCAACCAAGCGCACCGTCACGGTCAACATGGTCGTAGATCTCCACGCACTCGCAGCCGAGTGAAATGGCGATCTCCTGCGCCACGCGCTCGGTCACGCCGGTGCGGGAATAGTAAATGCAGAGAATGCTTTCGTTCATGCTCAGCCTCCGTTCAGCAGCAGCCACGCCAGCGCAAACGCCTCGCGCACATAGTAGTTCAGCTGCAGCGTGTCGTGATACAGGTCGCGCGGCAGCGTGGCCGCCACGCCGTGCGCCGCGTCAGTGCCGGCAATGCGCCCGGCGCGGTAAAGGTGATAATCGTTGGTAATGTAGACAAAATCCTGCGCCGGGTCGAGCCCCAGGCGCTTCATCAGCGCAAAACTGAAGGCAAAGTTTTCCGCCGTGCTGGTGGACTGCGTCTCGCGGTGGATCCGCGCCGGGTCGACACCGCGCGCGATGAGCCAGTCGGCCATGCAGTCACCCTCGGCGATGTCCTCCCCCGCCCCCTGCCCGCCAGAGCAGATCAAGGGCACACCGGGGTTTTCCTCGGCGAAGGCGAACGCCGCGTCCAGGCGTGAGCGCAGCATCAGAGACGGCGTGGTGCCGTTGACCCCTGCGCCCAGCACGATGGCACACTGCACGTTCTGCGGCGGCTCGGACGCGTGCGCGCCGCTGATCACAAGTGACTCAAGCGTAAAGAACAGCGCAAAGCCCGCGCACAGAAGCCCGGTGAGCACACGCCGCGCCCACCTTGCCCAGCGCCGCCCGTGATACTGCGCCAGCAGCGCAAAGGCGATAAGCACGAGTGCCGCGCACCAGCACAAAAGCCCTGCAAAGCGCACACCCGTGGGCACGGCGCGCAGCAGCGTGCCGCACAGTGCCAGCACCGCCGCAAGCGTCCAAAGCGTTTTGATCCTCTTCATGCTCACTCTCCCGCCTGCTCGGCCAGCGTCTCCCACTTTTCCATCAGCGCGGAAAGCGCCGCCTCAGCGGCCTGCTTCTCCTCGTACAGCGCGCACAGCTTTTCCGCGTCGCAGGCAAACTGCTCCATCTGCGCGTCCAGCGCGGCAAGCTCCTCCTCCGCCTTCGCGATGTCGCGCTCGCAGATGGCAAGCTGCTTTTTTGCCGACTGCTGGGCGCGGTTGCCGCGGGGCGCGCGCTCTGTAACGGTCTTTTCCTTTACAGGCGCTGTGTTCTCCTGCTTTTTGGCCGTTTGCTCGGCCTTAAGCTTGCGGTAGCGGGCGAAGCCCATGGGGTAGTCGGTGATTTTCCCATCCGCCAGCTCCCACACGCGCGTGGCAAAGCGGTTGATGAAGTAACGGTCGTGGCTGACAAACAACAGCGCACCGTCAAACGCCTCCACCGCCTCCTCGATCCACTCGCGCGAGGCGATGTCAAGGTGGTTGGTAGGCTCGTCGAGGATGAGGAAGTTGACCTCCTCATCCATCAGCATGCAAAGGCGCAGACGGCTCTGTTCGCCGCCGGAGAGCACGGACACGGACTTGAACACATCCTCCCCCTGAAAGCGGAAGGCGGCCAGCCGATCGCGCGCCTTCTGCGGCGTGATGTCGCGCTTGGACCAGAGGAGCGTATCGACCAGATTGCGCTCGGGCACGTCGAAATGGATCACCTGCGGCAGATATGCGCACTTGACCGCAGGCCCCAGCTTCACGCGCCCCTCGTCGGGGTACTCCTCACCCATGATGAGCTTGATGAGCGTGGACTTCCCAGTGCCGTTGTCGCCAATAAGGGCGATGCGCTCGCCGCCGGTGACAGCAGCATTGACGCCAGAGAAGAGCGTGCGCTCGCCAAAGCCCTTGGAAAGGTTTTTGAGCACCAGCACCTCGTCGGCGAGAAACTCGCTGCTCTGGAACTGGGCGGTCATCTTGCGCTCTTTTCTGGGCTTGTCCGTGGTACGCATGCGCTCAATGCGCTTTTCCATGGAGAAGGCGCGCTTGTGCAGCTTGTCCGCGCCCATGAACGCCCACAGGTGCATCTGATCCGCCGCGCGCTCAAGCTGGGCGATCTTGGCCTGCTCCTTTTCGTACTGGCGCATGCGCTCTAAGTACCGCCGTTCCTTCTCCACGGCGTAGAAGCTGTAATTTCCGCTGTAAAACTCCGCGTGGCCGTCGAGGATCTCGATCACACGGGTGATGGTGCGGTCGAGAAAATAGCGGTCGTGCGAAATAACCACTACCGTGCCGCGAAAACCGGAGAGGTATTCCTCCAGCCATTCGATGGCGTGCAGGTCGAGGTGGTTGGTTGGCTCGTCGAGCAGCAGAATGTCGGTATCCTCTAAAATGAGACGACCGAGGTTGACGCGTGTTTTCTCCCCGCCGGAGAGCGAGTCGAAAAGCCGCGTGCGCATCTGCGTGTCGATGGAAAGGCCGTTTGCCACCTTGTTGACCGCCGTGTCGGTGTCGTAGCCGCCGAGCCCTTCAAAGCGGGCGGACAGTTCGCCATAGCGGCGCAGCGTCTCCTCCGACTCGTCGCCCGCCGCCATCTTTTCCGAAAGCGCCGCCATTTCGTCGGCCATACGCTGCATGCGCGCAAAGGCGCTGCGCAGCACCGTCTCCACGGTGTATCCCGCCGGATACACCGGAATCTGTGAGATAAGCCCCACGCGGCGGTTTGCGGCGATGTGCACCTCGCCCTCGTCGGGGTACAGCTCGCCGGTGAGCATGCGGAAGAGCGTGGTTTTGCCCGCGCCGTTTTTGCCCAGCAGACCCACGCGCTCGCCGCTGTCGACCTGAAAGGTCAGGCCGTCGAGTATTTTCTTTTCCAGATCAAAGGACTTTACCAGCCCTGATACACTGATGTCGATCATGCTTTTTTGTTCAGTCGTTGTTGCAGATACGCCGCGATCTGCTCGAAGCGACCGGTGTAGTGCGACGCCTTGAGCAGCAGCACCGCACCGGGGACAAATGCCTCGCCGATCGCGCCGTATGCTTCTTCCTTCGTTAAATAGTCGTGCACGTCGCCGCAGCCCGCTGCGCGTGCCTCCTGCGCCATGGCCGCTGCATGCGGGCCGATGGCAAACACCGTGTCGATGCCAAGCATCCCGGCAAGGCGCCCCATGTCGCGGTGTGCCTGCGGGGCAAAGTCCCCGAGCTCGCCCATGTTGCCCAGCACCGCGATGCGCCGCGTACCCTCCGCCGAGGATAGCACATGCAGCGCCGCAGACATCGACTGGGGATTGGCGTTGTAGCAGTCGTCCAGCAGCACGCGTCCGCCGGGCAGACGCTTTACGTTCATCCGCCCGCCCACGGGGGCATAGGCGGCCACGCCGCGCGTGATCTCCTCTGTGCTCAGCCCCAGCTCCTCGCCCACGGCCACGGCAAGCGCCATGGGGTAGATCATGTGCTCGCCCGGCGCAGCGGTGTGCAGCCGGTACGTCCCGTGCGCGGCGGTAACGGTGCAGCGTGTGCCCGCAAGGCCGTCGGCTGACCAGTCGGTCACACGCACGCCGCAGCCCTCGCCTCTGCCGAAGCGCACGATACGCTGGGGCAGCGCGGTGATGCTTGCCAGCATATCGTCATCACCATTTAAAATAGCTACGCCGTCGGAGGCAAGATTTTCAAAAATTTCGCACTTTGCCTTGAGAATATTCTCGCGCGAACCTAAAAATTCAATGTGCGCCACACCCACGTTGACGATGCAGGCGATGTCGGGCCGGACCATCTCGCCCAGGTAGCGGATGTCGCCGGGGTGATCCATGCCGCTTTCGATCACGGCGGCGCGGTGTGTGTCGTCGAGGCCGAGAAGCGTCTGGGGCGTACCGATATCGCCGTTGAAGCTTTCGGCGGTTTTGAGCGTGGGAAAGCGCTGTGAGAGCACCGACCAGACCATCTCTTTGGCCGTGGTCTTGCCCGTCGAGCCGGTGATCTGCACCACCGGCAGGGAAAACTGCGCGCGGTACCACGCGGCCAGACGCTTCATCGCAAGGCGCGTATCGTCGACGAGCAGGTACGCCTTCCCTTCGCGCAGCATATCCGGCGTGCGCTCGCACAGCGTGCCGCAGGCGCCGGCATCCAGCGCAGCGTCAATATAGTCGTGCCCGTCGAAGCGCTCGCCCCGGTAGGGCACAAACAGCGCGCCGGGCAGCATGCTGCGGCTGTCGCTGCAAAGCGTCTGCACCGTGCGCATTTCGTCGCCGCAAAGCAGCGTCGCGTCCATCGCGCGGGCAATGGCGGAGATGGTCAGAGGCTTCATGCGCGCTCCTTTCTGCTCTCAAGCGAGAGGCGCACAATCTGCTCGCACAGCTCCTCATAGCTCAGCCCCACCACGGCAGCCTCCTGCGGGACAAGGCTGGTGGGCGTCATGCCGGGCAGGGTGTTGATCTCAAGGAAATAGGGCGTGCCGTCGGGCGTGACGATGAAGTCTGCACGCGAGTAGACCGAAAGCCCCAGCGCGGCAAACACCGCCTCAGTGCTGCGGCGCAGCTTATTTTCCCACGCAGCGGGGATGTCCGCCGGGCACACCTCAAGCGCCGCATCCGCCTGATACTTGTTGGCATAGTCGTAAAAGCCGGTCTTGGGGATGATCTCGATGGACGGCAGCGCCTTGCCGCCGAGGATACCCACCTGAAGCTCGCGTCCACGGATATACTGCTCGATGAGCACCTCGCCGCCAAGGGTGAGACACTGCTCAAGCGCCGCGCGCAGCTCACTTTCGCTGCGAGCGATGGAAACGCCGATGGACGAGCCGTTTGCCGTGGGCTTGACGACGCAGGGCAGCGTCGTCTCTGCGGCAATGGCGTCGAGGTCGGCGGCGGTGTAGCGGTACTTTTTCCACGGTGCGGTGTGCACGATGTCCTTCACCAGTCGCTTGGTCAGATCCTTATCCATGGCGATGGCACTGCCCAAATAGCCCGAACCGGTGTAGGGAATGCCCAGAAGGTCGAACGCCGCCTGCACGCGCCCGTCCTCACCGCAGGTGCCGTGCAGTGCGATGAACACCACGTCCGCCCTGGCGCACACGGCCAGCACGTCCCTGCCGAACAGGCTCGCGCTCTTGTCGGCGCGCTTTGCGCGCACGGCGGCAAGGTCAGGCTCCTCGCGGGAGACGGAATGCTCGCCGCACAGACCGTCCGGCGCGTCAAAAATATCCTCAAGAGAGCCCTGATAACCCTCCAGGCCCAAAAACATATCCACCAGAATGGCCTGATGCCCGCGCGCACGCAGCGCCCGGCAGATCTTCGTCCCGCTCGAGAGCGAAACGTCGCGCTCCATGCTCATGCCACCTGCCAAAACAACGATTTTCATGTTGGCCTCCGCCTTTCAAACATACAATATCAGTTTGTATTGTACCACAGCTTTCCGCAAATTACAACAGGCAAAACTCATGACCTCTCCCCCAGCGCGGCCTCTAATTTTTCAAGCGCACGCTTTTCGATGCGGGAGACATAGCTGCGGCTGATGCCAAGGCGCGCGGCCACGTCGCGCTGCGTCTGCACCACTCCGCCAAAGCCATAGCGCGCGGCGATAACCTCCCTCTCGCGCTCCGTCAGGCACTCGCGCACAAGGCGGCGGATGAGCAGCTTATCCTCGCGGTCGGCAAGGTCGGCATACAGATCCTCGTCCGTGCCCACCACGTCCATCAGATACAGCGCATTGCCGTCCTTGTCTGAGTCGATCGACTCCGACAAAGATATCTCCCCCTGCACCTTCCGCCGCGCGCGAAAGTACATGAGGATTTCATTCGCTATCCTCACCCAACGGACTTTCAGGTGTGTCAATAGGCGGCAAATCCGCCTCTCCGTCCTCGGCAAAGAGGTACACATAGGCATTTTCCCCATCCCAGACCA
>CAYPLM010000056.1:0-9967 GCA_964411575.1 uncultured Oscillibacter sp.
GGGCTACGGTGCGCTGCTGCACCCCTTTGTCGACTCCAAGGGCAACTTCGGCAAGGTCTACTCGCGCGACATGGCCTGGGCGGCCAGCCGCTACACCGAGGCCAAGCTCGCCCCCATCTGCGCTGAGCTTTTCCGCGACATTGACAGCGACACGGTGGACTTTGTCGACAACTACGACAACACCATGAAGGAGCCCTCGCTCCTGCCTACCACCTTCCCCAACATCCTCGTCTCGGCCAATCAGGGCATCGCTGTGGGTATGGCGTCGCTTCTGTGCGGCTTCAACCTCGGCGAGGTGTGCGACACCACCATTGCCTACCTCAAAAATCCACAGTGCGACATCTCCTCGACGCTGCTCGCGCCCGATTTCCCTACCGGCGGCGAGATCGTGTGCGATCAGGCCGCGCTGGAGGAGGTGTACCGCACGGGGCGCGGCGGTGTGCGCATCCGCGCGCGCTGGCGCTACGACAAGAAGGAAAACCTCATCGAGGTGTACGAGATCCCCTACACCACCACCAGCGAGGCCATCGTCGACAAGGTGGCGGAGCTGATCAAGGCGGGCAAGATCAAGGAGATCGCCGACATGCGCGACGAGACCGACCTCTCCGGCCTCAAGCTCGCCATCGACCTCAAGCGCGGCGTCGACCCGGAAAAGCTGATGAACAAGCTCATGAAGTCCACCACGCTTATGGATACCATGTCGTGCAACTTCAACGTGCTCATCGGCGGCATGCCGCGCGTGCTGGGTGTGCGCGAGGTGCTTGAGGAGTGGTGCGCGTGGCGCACGGATTGCGTGCGGCGGCGCGTGTACTTTGTTTTGAACAAGCGGCGCGAAAAGCTGCACCTGCTCAAGGGCCTCAAGCGCATCCTGCTCGACATCGACAAGGCCATCGCCATCATCCGCGAAACGGAGAAGGAAAGCGAGGTCGTGCCCAACCTGATGATCGGCTTTGGCATCGACCAGGTGCAGGCTGAGTATGTCGCCGAGATCAAGCTGCGCAACATCAACCGCGAGTATATCCTCAAGCGCGTGGAGGAGACGGCGGCCCTTCAGGATGAGATCGACGATCTGGAGGACATCCTCGAAAAGCCCGCGCGCGTGAAAAAGATCATCATCGGCGAGCTGGAGGACGTGCGCAAAAAGTACGCTCAGCCCCGCCGCACCGGCATCGTCTACGCCCATGAGCTGCCCGACGAGCCAGACGACGAGCCCGAGGCGCAGTACCCCGTGACGGTGTTCCTCTCGCGCGAGGGGTACTTCAAAAAGATCACCCCCCAGTCGCTGCGCATGAGCAGCGAGCAGAAGTTCAAGGAGGGCGATGCCCTCGCCCAGAGCTTCGAGACCAGCAGCGGCGCCGAGGCGATGTTCTTCACCGACCGCTGCCAGGTGTACAAGACCCGCCTGAACGAGTTTGCCGACAGCAAGGCGTCGGTGCTGGGCGATTACCTGCCCGCAAAGCTGGGCATGGACGAGGGGGAGAGCGTGGTCTACATGGTGCTGCCCGGCGCGTACAGTGGCAGCATGCTATTCTTCTACGAAAACGGCAAGGCTGCACGCGTGGAGCTGTCCGCCTATCAGACCACGTCCAATCGCCGCCGCCTCACCGGCGCGTATTCGGACAAGTCGCCCCTGCGCGGCATTTTGTATCTACCCGAGGACGCCGAGCTGGCCGTGTACTCCACCGAGCCGCGCGCCCTGCTGTTCAACACCGCGCTGCTCGCTGCCAAAACCACGCGCAGCGCGCAGGGCGTGGCAGTGCTGACGCTGAAAAAGAAGTTCACGCTCTCACGCGTGTGCCGCGCCGAGCAAAGCGGCATCGTCAACCTCGCGCGCTACCGTGTGCGCAGTCTTCCCGCCGCTGGCGCGCTGCTCAGGCAGGAGGATTCCGAGGAAAAACAGATCAGCCTTTTGGAGTGATACGCTTATGGAGAAGAAAAGTCTGTGCGCGCACCTGAAAAATTATGTTGCCATCACGCTCATCTGTGTGCCCTATGCGCTGGCGTTCAACTGGTTTTTCGCCGCCAACGATCTCACCTGCGGCGGCTTCACCGGCATCGCGCAGGTCATCAACTACTTTATCCCTGCGCTGCCGGTGGGTGTGCTGTCGTTTCTGCTGAACCTGCCGCTGTTCGTCTGGGGGTGGAAGCGCTTTGGCCCCAGCTTCCTGATGTATACCATCTACGCCGTGGCCGTCAGCTCCGCCTTCATCGACATGCTCGACGCGGTGTACCAGTTCCAGCCCATGGACACGCTGCTCGCCTGCATCTACGGCGGCGTGCTGCTGGGCTTTTCGCTGGGCGCGCTTTTGATCTTCGACGCTACCACCGGCGGCACCGAGCTGGGCGCGCGGCTGCTGCTGCGCTACATTCCGCACCTGCACATCGGGCGCATCTGCATGATCATCGACCTGTGTGTTATCGTCACTTACGCGGCGGTGTTCCACAGCGTGCTCAACGCGCTTTACGGCGGCGTGGCGCTGTTTATCAGCTCCAAGGTGATGGATATGGTGGTTTACGGCGGACGCGAGGCCAAGGTGGCCTACATCATCAGCCGCGAGAACGATGCCATCGCCGACGCGCTGCTGGCGGCGGGGCTGGGCGTGACCATCCTGCCCGCCGTGGGCGCGTGGACGAAGGAGGAGCGCCCCGTGCTGCTCGTGGCCATCCGCCGCCGCGAGATCACCGCCGTCAAGCGCATCATCCACGGGCTGGATCAGGCGGCGTTTTTCATCGTCTGCGACGCGCGCGAGGTACTCGGCGAGGGCTTCGGCGTGTACGACGAGGATGCATTATAAAAACAAATTGTCATCATCTGACAAAAATATACAGGGAGGAATCTGAAATGACCGATTTTACCACCGTCAAGCAGAACCTTGAACAGCGCGGCTTCGCCGTGTCCACCTTTGCCACGGCGGCGGAGGCGGCGGACTATCTCTCGCAGAGCATACGGGGAAAGACCGTGTCCTTCGGCGGCTCGGTCACGCTGGATCAGCTGGGCATGTTCGACCGCCTCATGCAGGAGAACACTGTCTACAGCCACTGGCACCCCATCGAGGGCATGAGCGCCGAGGAGCTGCGCAAGCGCTCCATGACCACGCAGGTGTATCTCACCTCTGCCAACGGCCTTGCAGAAACGGGCGAGATCATCAACATCGACGGCACGGGCAACCGCGTGGCGGCCACGCTCTTCGGCCATGAAACGGTGTATTTTGTCATCGGGCGCAACAAACTCGCTCCCGATTATGACGCGGCGCTCTGGCGCGCGCGCAACATCGCCGCGCCCAAGAATGCGCAGCGCCTCGGCATGCCCACGCCCTGCGCGGTCAAGGGCGACCGCTGCTACGACTGCAAGAGCCCCAAGCGTATCTGCCGCGGCCTTGTGGTGCTGTGGGAGGCGGTGAAGAGCTGTCGCACCGAGGTGGTGCTGGTCGATGAGGAGCTGGGCTATTAAGCGAGCTGCGGCAGCGCTGGCACTGGTGCTTGCGTGCACGCTGTGCGGCTGCGAACGGCTGCTCGAGCGCTCCGACGTCTCGTTTGAACCGCACAGCGCGATCTACCGCGAGAGCGACGACGGCGGGACGCTGCGCGCTGACAGCTATCAGGACCTGGTCAACGCGCTGCTTCTTCTGCTGGGCGACCACGCCGAAAGCGGCGTCGTCCGCCTCTACAGCGACGAGGACGTGAGCGGCTACTGCGACCGTGCCTGCCGCGAGGTGCAGCAGGAGACGGCGCTGGGCGCGTACCTTCTCGATTACATCACCTATTCCCAGAAGCAGGAGCGCGGCTTTCTCGAGCTGAGCCTGAGCTTTGGCTACCGCCGCACGGCGGAACAGCAGGCCGCCGTGCTCAACGCCACCACCACCGAGGCCATCCCCGATCTTCTTCGCGAGGCTGCCGCGCGCGAGGAGGACAGGCTGTGCGTGCGCGTGAGCTACTTTACCACTGACGCGGCCGGGGTGGAGGCTATGGTCACGGCCGTGCAGGGCGAGCAGCCCGAGGGCGCGTGGCAGCAGCCCTGGCGCGCGGCGTTCTATCCCAGCGCCGACGAGCCGGAGCTTGTAGAGCTATGCCTTGTCTACGAGCCGGGTGAGTTCCCCGAGGTGGAGCCTGAGGAGCCGCCGGAGGAGACCACCGTTCCGCCGGAGGACGCCCCGCTCCCCGCGCCGGAGGAAGCAGAAGAGTCGCAGCGGCACGAGCCCTGAGCAGCGATGGGAAACAGGGACAGAGCGCCGCAGCAGGGAGGAGGCAGCATGAAGCTGCGCCGGCTCACCGTGATGAAGATCGCCCGGTGAGCCGTCCCCGGCGTGCACGGCAGGGCGGTGCAAAGTAAAAGAAAAGCACGACTTTCGTCGTGCTTTTCTTTTTGGCGCAGCGGGTGGGATTCGAACCCACGTGAGGTTTCCCTCAAACTGATTTCGAGTCAGCCCCGTTATGACCGCTTCGATACCGCTGCATATAACGTGCCTATGATACCATGTGTTTTGCGATCTTGCAAGTCTTTTTTTGCGCTTGCCCTTGAAAATTTTGCCTGAGTTGCGTATACTGTATAAGAGCACCGCTCATGTTCAGGAGGGATCAGATGAAGAAGCTCTTTCTTCCCAACCCGGCGGAAAAATTTGCCAACTATCTCGACGCGTTCGGGCGCATTGGCGCAAAGGTGATCTGCTCAGCCGATACGGCGGCGGGGGAGGACTGCGATGCGCTGCTGCTGCCCGGCGGAGGGGACGTTGACCCCGCACGTTACGGGCAGGGCAACAATGGCTCTTGCGACATCGAGCCTGCGCGCGACGCGCGTGAGCTTACCGTGCTTGCGCGCTTTCTGCGAGAAGAGCGGCCGGTGCTGGGCATCTGCCGCGGCTTGCAGCTGCTCAACGCGGCGCTGGGCGGCACGCTGCATCAGGACATCTCCGGTCACAGCATGCTTGCCGCAAAGCTCGACCGTGTGCACCTCTCGCACACGGACGATGCGCTGCTCGCTGCGCTCTACGGCGCAGACTTCGCCGTCAACAGCGCCCATCACCAGTCCGTCGACCGGCTGGGCGAGGGGCTGCGCGCCGTGCAGTGGGCACCCGACGGCACGGTGGAGGCCGTGCGGCATGAGAGCCTGCCGGTGTTCGCCGTACAATGGCATCCTGAGCGCATGTGTTTTGCCCGCCGTCGTGAGGACGCGGTGGACAGCGAGGCGCTGCTGCGCGCCTGGTTACAAACCGTCTGAGCGCAACCCCGCCTCCCAACGAAAGGAGGAATCATCCCATGCGTGAATTTGAAGATCGCCGGGACTCGCTGCTGTTGCTGCTGGAGGCCCGGCTGGAAGCAAGGCAGTACGCCGCTGCGCGCGCACTGCTTGTGGAGCTTGAGCCACAGGACATCGCCTCGCTTTTCGACGAGCTGCCCGAGCGCGAGCTGCCGCTGCTGTTCCGGCTGCTGCCCAAGGAGCCGGCGGCGGAGGTGTTTGTGGAGCTTGAGCCGCCGGTGCAGGAGCTTTTAATCCGCGGATTTTCCAACACCGAGCTCAAGGAAGTGCTCGACGAGCTGTACCTTGACGATGCCGTGGACATTGTGGAGGAGATGCCGGCAAACGTTGTCAAGCGCATCCTGCGTCACGCCGACCCCGACACCCGCAGGAGCATCAACGAAATTCTGCAATACCCCGAGGATTCCGCCGGGGCGATGATGACCACCGAGTTTTTGAGCCTGCGGCGCGACATGACGCGCGAGGATGCCTTCAAGCGTATCCGCCGCACGGGCGAAGATATGGAGACCATCAACATCTGCTACGTCACCGACGAGCAGCGCCACCTTTTGGGCATCGTGTCCATCCGCACGCTGCTGCTGTCGGAGGACGACGATCAGGTGGGTGAGCTGATGGACCCCAGCGTGATCTCCGTGGGGACGCTGGAGGACAAGGAGGATGTGGCGCAGGCCTTCCGCCGCTACGACGCTATCGCTTTGCCCGTCGTCGACCAGGAAAAGCGGCTGGTGGGTATCATCACCGTCGACGACGCCATCGATGTCATGGCCGAGGAGGCCACCGAGGACATCGAAAAGATGGCGGCCATGCTGCCCTCGGACAAGCCGTATCTCAAAACCGGCGTGCTGGAGACCTGGCGCGCCCGCCTGCCGTGGCTGATGGTGCTGATGCTTTCGGCAACCTTCACGGGCATGATACTCAACCACTATGAAACGGCGCTTGGTGCCTGCATCGTGCTCAACGCGTTCATCCCCATGCTCACCGGTACGGGCGGCAACAGCGGCACGCAGGCCAGCACTGCCGTCATCCGCGCGCTATCGCTGGACGAGGTGGATTTTCAGGACGTGGGGCGCGTAGTGTGGAAGGAGCTGCGCGTGGGGCTTTTGTGCGGCGTGTGCTTGGGCTGCGCCAACTTTGGCAAGATGCTGCTGCTTGACCGGCTGCTGCTGCGTAACGCCGCCGTCACGCCCGCCGTGGCGCTGGTGGTGTGTCTGACGCTGGTGTTTGTGGTGTTTTTCGCCAAGCTGGCGGGCTGCACGCTGCCGCTTATTGCCCAGCGGCTGGGGCTCGACCCGGCGGTGATGGCCTCACCGTTCATCTCCACCGTGGTGGATGCGATGAGCCTAATCCTGTATTTCCGCTTCGCCTCCCTCATTCTGGGGATCTGAGTGCGGACAAGAACTTTCATCAGACCAAATAATTATTAACATAAAGGAGAACCAACATGAACAAGAACTATCAGGAATACGCCAAGCTCGTTGTCGAGGTGGGCGCAAACGTGCAGAAGGGGCAGACGCTCATCATCTCCTGCCCGGTGGACTGCGCGTGGTTTGCGCGTCTGTGTGCCAGCGCCGCCTATGACGTGGGCTGCCGCGAGGTGGTGATGCGCTGGAGCGACAGCTACATGGCACGCGAAAAGGCGCTGCGCGCCGACGACGCCGTGTTTGACGAGTGCCCGGAGTATCTCGGCGCGTTTGCGCGGGAGTACGCCGGGAAGGACACTGCCTTCCTCTCCATCTCCGCGTCCGATCCTGAGGCGCTCAAGGGCGTCGACCCCAGTCGGCTGCAGCGCTCCGCCCGCGCCACCGCCGACGCCATGATGCCCATCCGCGTGGCGCAGATGACCAACCGCATGGCCTGGTGCATCGCCTCCATCCCCGTGCCGAGCTGGGCGAAGAAGGTGTTCCCCGGTGTGTCCGAGGAGGAGGCCATGGAAAAGCTGTGGGCGGCCATCTTCAAGTCCGTGCGCATCACCGGTGAGGGCAACGCCGTGCAGCTCTGGCACGAGCATCTGGACATGCTGGCCGAGCGCAAGGACAAGCTCAACGCGCTGCGCTTCAAGTCCCTGCACTACACCAACTCCCTGGGCACTGATCTGACCATCGAGCTGCCCGAGGGGCACCTGTGGGCGGCGGGCAACTCCACCACCCCCAAGGGCGTGGACTTCGTGGCCAACATGCCCACCGAGGAGATCTTCACCGCGCCCCACCGCGAGGGCGTCAACGGCGTGGTGTACGCGGCGCTGCCGCTGGTGCTGCGCGGGAGCATTGTTGACAAGTTCCACTTCGTCATCAAAAACGGCAAGATCGTCGAGGCGCACGCCGAGCAGGGCGAGGAGAATCTGCGCTCCGCCATTACCGAGGACGAGGGCGCGTCCTACTTCGGCGAGGTGGCGCTGGTGCCCTACGACAGCCCCATCAGCAACCAGAACGTGCTGTTCTACAACACGCTCTTTGACGAAAACGCCTCCTGTCACCTGGCCTTCGGCGAGGCGTATCCCGAGTGCCTCGAGGGCGGCGCGGAGATGAGCAAGGAAGAGCTCAAGGCGCGCGGTTTGAACGACTCTCACACCCATGTCGACTTCATGATCGGCACGAGCGATCTGTCCATCGTCGGTACCACGCACGACGGGCGCGAGATCCCCGTGTTCGTGGACGGCAACTTCGCGCTCTAAGCGCAGGAGGCGGCAGCATGAATTTTAACCGTATCACCACGGACGAAAACGTCCTCGTCATGCCCGGCGCGCAGGTGCTTGGCGACGTGCAGGCCGGCGAGGGCACGGCGTTCTGGTTCAACTGCGTGTGCCGCGGCGAGCTGCAGAGCGTGCGCATTGGCAAGCGCTGCAACATTCAGGACCTTGCCCTCATCCACAACCGCGTCACCCTCGGCGACGACGTGAGCGTGGGGCACGGGGCCATCGTCCACGGGGCGACCGTGGGCGACCGCGTGATCGTGGGCATGGGCGCCACCATCCTCGACGGCGCTGTCATCGGCAGCGACTGCATCGTCGGCGCGGGCGCGCTGGTCACAGGCAAGATGAACGCGCCCGACGGCTCGATGATCCTCGGCAGCCCTGCCAAGGTCGTCCGCCCGCTCACCGACGCGGAAAAGCAGTCCATCCTGCAAAACGCGCAGCTCTACCTCGAAAAGAGCGTGGAGTACCGCCGCCATGAGGCTGGACGCGGCTGAGCTGCGTCAAAAAAGCAGAGATGCCGATTGCATGGCATCTCTGCGGGATAGATTAGCTCAAGGGGCAGCTGCAAAATGTATTGCAGCTGCCCCTTTTTGACATTTTTTACATCAGCTTCACCGTGTAGTACACGGCAAGGCAGAACAGCAGCAGCGAGGCTGCCCAGATGATATAGTATGCTGCACCGGCGAGCAGCATGGCGGCGCAGTTGCCGATTATGCAAACGGCCAGCACGCCAAGGAGCAGGCCGTAGCCCGCCTCACGGGGCAGCAGACGCAGCGCATCCTTCCCGCGCGTGAGGCAGCCGTCCGCCTTTTTCAGCTTCAGCAGCAGCACGGCCACAGCCAGTAGCAGCAGCGAGGTGAGCACCGTGACCGTGCGCGCGATGGTGCCGGAGAAGCTGCGGTTGAGCAGTGCGGCGCAGCCGATGAGCAGGGTGAGCGACGTGGCCTGCAGGGCAAACTCGCGCTGGTACAGCAGCCAGACCGCCAGCAGCAGCATCAGCACGGGCACGAGGACGCATAGCGCCGTCGTCCCCGCAGGGTATACCGCGCGCATGATCTGCGCGCTCACCGCGACGAAAACGCCCGCCGCCAGAAGCCACACGCTCACCGCCGGACGCACGCGCGGCAGCCGCCCGCGCAGCAAAAAGAGCACGAGCCCCGCTGCAAACAGCGCCAGCCCCACATAGCGCATGGCCTCCACCACACGCAGCATGAAAAGCATCTGGTCGATGGTGCCCTTGACGAAAAGCCGGTGGACCAGCAGCAGGTAGCACTCGGCCGCGCAGCCGGCGACAAATAGAGAAAGCGCGCCGCCAGCGTCGCGATTGGCGCGCTGCGGGCCGGAATTTGTTTTCTTTGCCATTGGATCAAATCCTCTGTTCTCGAAGTGTTGGGGCGGAGATCCGCACATGTGAGCAAACCCACATTTTGATATAGTACCAGAAATTTGTTCATTTTGCAAGGTTATTTTTCCGGAAAAGCCGCGAAACTTTTACCGCAGCGCGCTGCATCACCACAACACCAGATAGAGTGCATACCCCTCACAGTGAAACACAAAATATTGTGCAAATGGCTCTTGCTTTTCTGTTGGGTATCATATATAATGGGTAATGCGCCGCAGGACTACCGCAGTCTGCGGCAAAACAGAGAAGGGGAGCGTTTTCATGAAGATCATCAAGCGCAATGGCTCTGAGGTCGATTTTGACATCACCAAGATCATCAGCGCCGTAACAAGAGCCAACGAGTCTGTGCCGGAGGACGTGCGTATGACGCCGGTGCAGATCCGCCGCATTTCCGAGTTCGTCGAGCTCTCTTGCATGAAGATGAACCGTTCCCCCGCCGTGGAGGAGATACAGGATCTGGTGGAGTATCAGATCATGGCGCACGGAGCCTACGAGGTGGCGAAGAACTATGTGACGTATCGCTTCACGCGTTCGCTCGTGCGTAAGAGCAACACTACGGACGAGAAGATTCTCAGCCTCATCGAGTGCAACAACGAGGAGGCCAAGCAGGAAAACTCCA
>CAYPLM010000057.1:0-9934 GCA_964411575.1 uncultured Oscillibacter sp.
TGGCAAAGGGCGGTTTTTATGCGGAGCTGTACAACAGCCAGTTTGAGCAGGTGTCGTAACGCCCCTTAGAGAGATGGATAAAGGAGGAGCGGCTGTGGGGACGGAGCATAAGTAAGGATGATCCTTTATGAATGAAGTGAAAAAACCTCAGAAGCCTCGGCTCTACTACGGCATCGTTCTGCTTCGGTGAGCAGATATGGGATCTTGGATGAGCATTCTTGACCTGATGCTGTAAAACGGCTTTGTAAACTGAATAAGCTATGGGGAGCGTGGTGTATGCATTCCCTCTGATGGAAACGCTTTTCATTGTTTACAGCAGCGCAAAATATGACAGTGGAGCCTATTCGAGGCTTCTTTGACGAAGGAGTATCCGCCTGACCCGCACCGTGACCCACACGCGGAAACGAGCGAACGGAAACAACGGAATAAAAAGTGCGCGACCTCATCCTTTTCGGACAAAAAACTGCCCAAAAGCCTTGCACAGCAGTGCTTGGAAGGCTACCCAGCAGTTGGTAAGGATGAGGTCGGCAGTTCGAATCTGCCCAGCAGCTCCAGACCCGGCGCGAGGTAAGGAAGCTCGCCGCCTATGCCGCTGAGGGGATCATCCCGGATTTTGAAGTTTCATTTGCCTGAAGGCGGAAGAAACGCGGACAGAAACTCTGCTGTTCGCTTGCTGTTATTCGTGGAGGAGCTATGAGTGTGATCGAATTAAGAAAAATGACAAGAGAGCTTTGCCATGAGTTGTATCAAGGCTGGAGCAACGATGCCTCGATCTACATGGACATGTCCCTGTTCAAACCGTATGTTTATGAGAAAGGCTCTGTTGACCGCTATTTTGATGCAAAAAGCGACCCGTCGCGCCTTGTGTTTGCCATCATGCTTGGGGAGAAGCCCATTGGAGAATTGCAGCTCAAGCAGATCGACCGGGAAAAAGCGGAGTGCACCTTGAGCATCCATATGCAAAATGACGTGGTGAAGGGAAAGGGGTACGGAACGCAGGCCGAACGTCTGGCGGTAAAATACGCCTTCGACGAGCTTGGAATGCGGGCGGTCAAGGCAGATACCGTGCGCAAGAACACCAGAAGCCAGCATGTTCTCGAAAAGGTGGGCTTCCGCCTTGTTGGCGAAGAGGGGGATTTCAAATACTATCGCATAGGGCGGTAATATTACAGCAGTCTGCGCTGACCTTTTGGGTCGGCACAGGCTGCTGAGACTTTCAAAAAACCGGCTTGCGCTGCCTTTTTGATAAGCTAAAGAGGCGGCATATTGCAGAAGGATTCCCTGCCCAAACAGCTGATAAAGCTGCCGGGCTCCTTCCTGGTTCAGACCGCTGTCCGCGACCACGCGCTCCAGCTCTTCAAGTCCTGCGTAATGGATGATGCCGGGATCATAGCATTTTTTGACACGCAGCATGCCTTCAAGCCAATCTGCCGTTTCGGAGTGGGGCTTGCGCCGAAAGTCAGCGTGGCGAAAATAGTATCGCTTTCGACTGTCCGTCCTGAATTCCATCTGAACACCCCGGTGTGGAAAGGATGATTTTGCATACCGGTACCGGACGGTCGTGATCTCGATCTCTGCAATATCACCGGACAAAAATTCATATGTTTGCCGGTTAACCATGTTATACTGAGCATGCTTCCGTCCTCGAACAGGCAGTTGCGCCCATATAGCGACCATGAAAGAGGAATAAGGCTGAATAGCAGCACAACCAGCAGGATGAAGGCACTCTTTCTGCGTGCCTTCCGTTTCTTTTCACTGCCTCACACGGGGGGCTTGTTCGTCATGAATACAGGATAGATCTCGGGCCAGGCCGGAGAACCGCACCTGAAATTTCTCCGGCCAAAGAGCGGGATCCGGGCTTGATAGAGCCTGCACCATGGTGGGAAGGTCACCAGAAAGAATGTCATCCACGGCACGGAGTACCAAAGCAAACTGGTATTGTCCGCAGCGGCGATCACGGATAGATCAGAAAAGGCAATCCTATCACACAAATAGAAATGGCCAAGCAACAGGCCAAAATCCGCAGACACGCAAGGCGGCTTTTATACAGAGGGCAGTGCGGCGAGCCAGCAGATCAACCCATACACCACGCTGGCGCTCAGGCCGAACACCAGCACCGGCCCGGCGATGACGAACATTTTCGCGGCCATGCCTGTCACAATCCCCTCGGCGCGAAAGTCGATGGCGGGCGAGACAACCGAGTTTGCAAAGCCCGTGATGGGCACCAGCGTGCCTGCCCCGGCAAAGCGCGCGATGCTGTTGTAGAGGTTCAGCCCCGTCAGCAGCGCCGAGAGCAGCACCAGCGCGATCGAGGTTGCCGTGCCCGCGTCTGCTTTATCCAGCCCCAGCGCGCGAAAGCCGCTGCCTGCGGCCTGTCCCAGCGTGCAGATCAGCCCGCCCACCACAAAGGCGAGGGCGGTGTTTTTGACGATAGGGGACTTTGGCGCGCGCTGGCGGATGTAGCTTTGATACTCCTGCGGTGACATTTCCATAGATGTCTCTTCCTTTCCCTGCGGTTTTGCTCAGTTTGCCCCGCCGCACGGCGCGGTATACGCACTTTTGTCTTCCCGCAGCGCGGAAAACGTGGTATACTGCGCATGAGGTGATCGAAATGCCAACGCTTGGTCTGTACCTGCACATTCCTTTCTGCAAAAGCAAATGCGCGTACTGCGATTTCTACTCGCTTGCCGGAAGCGAGGCGCGCATGGACGACTACACCGCCGCTCTTGCACGCGACCTGTGCGACACTGCGCCGTGCGCGCAGGGCTACACGGTGGACACGGTGTACTTCGGCGGCGGCACGCCCAGCTATCTGGGCGGCGCGCGCCTTGTGCGCCTGCTTGACACGGTGCGTGCGCACTACGCGCTTGCTCCCGACGCAGAGATCACGCTCGAGGCCAACCCCGACAGCGTCGACGAGCATACGCTGCGCATGCTGCGCGCGGCGGGCTTTGACCGGCTTTCGCTCGGCATGCAGTGCGCCGACGATGCCACGCTGCGCAGCATCGGACGCATTCATACCCACGCGCAGACCGTCCAGACCGTGCAGGCCGCCCGCGCGGCGGGCTTTGACAACGTGAGCCTTGATCTGATCTATGGGCTGCCCCGGCAGACGCTCCCGCACTGGCGCGAGAGCCTGCGGGCGGCGCTTGCGCTTGCGCCGCAGCACCTTTCGTGCTACGGCCTGAAGGTAGAGGAGGGCACGCCGCTTGCCCGGCAGCGCGGCAGCGTGCCGCTGCCCGACGATGACGCGCAGGCGGCCATGTACCTTGAAACGACGGAACTTCTGGCCCAAAGCGGCTATGAGCAGTACGAAATTTCCAACTTTGCCCGCCCCGGCTATGCCTCGCGCCATAATCTGCGCTACTGGCAGATGCAGGAATACCTCGGCTTCGGCCCTGGCGCGCACAGCGACTTTGGCGGCGAACGTTTTGCCCGTGCGCGCTCGCTCGAGTGGTATCTGTGCGGTGCCTCGCCCGACTCTGAGCGCAGCGCGCCGCTGGCGCGGGAGCGCACGGAGGAGCTGGTGATGCTCTCGCTGCGCACGGCGCAGGGGCTTTCGCTCGACGCGCTCGCGCGGCGCGGGCTGGACACAACGGCGCTGCTGCCCTTTTTCAGACGGTGCGCGGCAGAGGAATTGGCGCGGCTGACGCAGGAGCGCTTTTCGCTCACGCCGCGCGGCTTTCTGGTGTCCAACGCCGTGATCGTGCAGGTGCTCGAGCTGCTGGGACTGTGAGCTGTTTCCGGGAATAAAGTTTGCGTTAAGCAAAACTCCCTTGCATTAAGACGGCGTTAAGACCACGACAAACCTCTTGCAGTTCGCGCTTTTTCGTGCATATAATGTGTGCAAATCGCCCGTTGGCGCAGGCTGCCCCCGGTATGCCCCGTCTGCGGAGGAAAAGAATGAGGAGTTTTGTTCACCATGGAAGTTTCCAGTCTGTTTGTCACCCTGATGGGCATGGGCGTCACCTTCGTCGGCCTCACCTGCATCATCCTGCTCACGATACTCATGGGCAAGATCCTCGGCAAAGCCACGCCCGAGGCTCCCAAGGAGCCGGCCGCTGTGCCCGTTCCCAATCCCCTTCCCGTTGCGCCCGCCGTTCCTGCCGATGGCCTGACCGCCGAGGTCAAGATCGCCATCATGGCCGCGCTCGCGCAGGAGCCCGGCATCGACCTGTCCCGTGCCAGCTCCGTCAGCATCCGCAAAATCTGATCCTTCCATCACGCCGGGGGAGCTGTCTCACACAGGCAAGCTCCCGTTCCCAATCCCCTTCCCGTTGCGCCCGCCGTTCCTGCCGATGGCCTGACCGCCGAGGTCAAGATCGCCATCATGGCCGCGCTCGCGCAGGAGCCCGGCATCGACCTGTCCCGTGCCAGCTCCGTCAGCATCCGCAAAATCTGATCCTTCCATCACGCCGGGGGAGCTGTCTCACACAGGCAAGCTCCCCTGCTTTTTTGAAAAAATGCGGGACGCGGCATTTTTTTGCAGACATTTTCTGCACGCTGTGGTACAATGGCTGCAGAAGGTGAGGTGTTCCCCATGAAAGAAAAAAAGCCGCGCGAGCGTTTGCTGCGCGACGGGCTGTATACGGTGGGCGTTTTGTCGGCGGCGTACGTTTTGTGCACGCTGCTGCAAAGCATCGACCCGCAGGGAAACTATGTCAGCTTGTTGTTCGTTCTTGCCGTGGCGCTGGTCTCGCGTTGGACGGAAGGCTATTTCTGGGGCATTTTTGCCGCCTTTGCCGCGGTGATTTGCGTGAACTATGTGTTCACCTACCCCTACTTTGCCTTCAACTTCACCATGACAGGCTATCCGCTCACGTTTCTGGCGATGTTCGCCGTGTCGACTATCATCAGTGCGATGAACACGCAGATCAAAAGAGGCGAGCGTCTGCGCCGCGAGACCGAGCGCGAGACGATGCGCGCCAACCTCATGCGCGCCATGTCGCACGACATCCGCACGCCGCTGACGAGCATCGTGGGCAACACAGCTGCGCTGTTGGAAAGCAACGGGCGCTTCACGCCCAAGCAGGAGCGCACGCTGCTGCTGGACGTCAATGAGGATGCGCAGTGGCTGATCCGAATGGTCGAAAACCTTTTGTCCATCACCCGTGTGGGCGACACGCCCACCGATCTGCACAAGGAGCTGGAGGCGCCGGAGGAGATCGTGGCCGCCGCTGTCAAAAAGTTCCAGAAGCGCTTTCCCGCTATGGCGCTGCATGTGGAGGTGCCCGAGGAGGTGCTGCTTGTGCCGATGGACGCCACGCTGATCCAGCAGGTACTGATGAATCTGCTGGAGAACGCCGTGCTGCACGGCGAGACAACCACGCTCATCCGGCTGGATGTGCGCCGCGAGAGGGAGAACGCTGTGTTCTCCGTGCGCGACAACGGGCAGGGCATTTCACGCGCCCAGCTGCCAAATGTGTTTGAAAGCGGCCTTTCCGCCGTCTCTCACAGCAATTTCGACATGAAGCGCAACATGGGCATTGGCCTTTCGGTCTGCCGCACCATCGTGCGTGCCCACGGCGGCGAGATCGAGGCGAGCAACCTGCCCGAGGGCGGCGCATGCTTCCGCTTCACACTGCCTTTGAAGGAGGAGTCATGAGCATGGAGATCCGCGACAAGATCCTCATCATTGAGGACGAGCAGAACATCAGCAACTTCATTTCCACCGTCCTTTCCACCAACCATTACGATGCCCTTGTCGCGTCGAGCGGCGCGGAGGCCCTGTCGATGATCTCCTCGCACTGCCCCGACCTCATCATTCTCGACCTGGGGCTGCCCGACATGGATGGGCTGAAGGTGCTCCAGCAGGTGCGCAGCTGGTCGAGTTTGCCGATCGTGGTGGTCTCGGCGCGCACGCACGAGCGCGACAAGGTGCTTGCGCTTGACCTTGGCGCGGACGACTACATCGAAAAGCCCTTCGGCACCAGTGAGCTGCTTGCGCGCATCCGCACCGCCATCCGCCACACGCGCACCACGCTGCAAAACGGCGGCATCGCGCTGTCCGGCAAGTTCAGCGTGGGCGGCCTGACCATCGACTATGACAAGCACCATGTGCTCGTCGATGGGCAGGATGTGCACCTCACGCTCAACGAATTCAAGATCGTTGCCCTCCTTGGCAAGCACGCCGGGAAGGTGCTCACCTATGATTATCTCATCCGCGAGATCTGGGGCCCCAAGGCCAAAACGGACAACCAGATCCTGCGCGTCAACATGGCAAACATCCGCCGCAAGATCGAAAAAAACCCCGCCGATCCGCACTACATTTTCACGGAGATCGGCGTGGGCTATCGTATGCTCGACAGCGACGAGGCCTGAGCGCATTTTATCACGGCACTTCCGGCCGGAGACGGCCGTTTTGCACCACGGGCGTTTGGTCGCGCCCGCCACACACACGCAGGTGACCCTTGCCCCCACAGGCAGGGGTCATTTGCTTTGCCGCGTTATATGCGACGAGTCCTTACCCATTGCAAAAGCGAAGCATAATCCATTTTACCGCTTACAATGCCAAGCCCCGCGGAAATAATGCCCTCTTTGGTGCAATCCAGGCGGATGCCGTTGACCTTGAGGAAGGTCAGCTGACATACCTGCCGATTCGCTTATTCCCGTCTACGAAGGCGTGGTTTGAAATCAGAGTAAAACCGATCCGTGCGCCCTTTTCCCCCTTGCTGGGGTACAACTCTTTCCCGCCAAACGCGGCAAAGGCGGCTTCCGACGCAGACTCCAAAAGCGCGTCATCCCGTACACCGATACTTCCGCCGGTGGCCTCGGCCATGAGCTGGCGCAGGAACAGCACCTTGTCTTTTGAAAACCTGATCATTTGGCAAGTTCCTCGAAGGCGGGCTTGTATCGGTTGAGAATGCGACGGGCGACGAAGTCGTTTTTTTTCGTCGTCCGGCATGTCGATGAAGTGTGTTTAATTCTCATTTACATCTCCGTCGATTTATGCTACACTATGAGAAGCAGCAGGGGAGAGGGAGCAGAGATGATCGTTTTTGACTTGGAATGGAATCAGGGCTATGCGCCCGGCGCGATCGAGGAGATCATCCAGATCGGCGCGGTGCGTTTGAGTGCGCTGGGCGGGCGCGTGGAGGACAGCTTCAACGTCTACATACGGCCGCAGCTGCGCAGCGGGCTTTCGGTGGGGGCGAAAAAGCTGCCCGACCTTGCCCTGTCGCTTCGCTCCCGCACGGATTTCCCCACGGCGTACCGCGCGTTTCTCGACTTCTGCGCGGGCGACACGGTGTTTGCCTCGTGGGGGCCGGGCGATCTGGGCGTGCTGCGCAAAAACGCCGCGCACTGGCGCATGAGCGAGCCGCCTGCCTCTGAGCAGCTTGACCTGCAGGCCGCCTTTGGCCGCATGGTGGGGGCTGACCGCTGCATTGCGCTGGAGCAGGCGGTGGATTACTGCGCCATTCCCGAGGTGTTTTCCTATCATAACGCCCTCAATGACGCGCTGTACACCGCGCTGGTGGGTGAGCACCTGAGCGCAGAATCGCTGATCGCGCCGCCGCCCAAGCCGAAGCGCAAGCCGCCGGTGCGGCGCATGGTGTTCTCCGTCCCGCCGGATGGAGCCGAGCCGCTGCAGGTGGATCTTTCCGAGCGCACACATGCGCTGAGCAATCGCCGCCTGCGCCGCGCGCCCTGCCCCGTGTGCGGCGCGGCGATGACGGCGGCGCAATGGTATCCCTTCGGTGAGGACTGCTTTTTCACCGTGCTCACCTGCGGTGGGCACGGGCGATTCCTATGCCGTCTGCGGGTGCAGGAGCACAAGCCCGGCTGGTGGCAGGCGGAACGCGCGCTGCTCGCGCCCACACCGGAGACGCTGTCTGACTTTTCTGCCGCGCGGAAGAATACGCCCATGCGCTGCGTGGGCGCTTCGCGCAAGCGTCAATATCGCCGTTCCCGCCGCAAGCGGACGGCTGCAAAGGAGGGAAGTGCATGCAAAAGCAAAGCCGTATCGAGCTGATGGACGCCCTGCGCGGGCTTGCCGTGTGTCTGATGGTGCTCCACCACTTCCTCTATGACCTGTGCGAGTTTCTCGACGCGCCGTGGTGGCTGTTCACCAACCCCGTGTTCGATTTTCTCCACTATGTGTTCGCAGGGCTTTTCGTGATGCTCTGCGGCGTGAGCTCCAACTTCTCGCGCAGCAACATCAGGCGCGGAGCAAAGGCGCTGGTGCTGGCGCTGGGCATCACGCTGGTGACGTACTTCATGGACATGACCATCGCCTTCGGCGTTTTGCATATGCTCGCCTGCTGCATGCTGCTCTACGGGCTCACGCGCCGCTTCTGGGAGGCGCTGCCGACGTGGGTGATGCCGGTGGTGAGCGCTGCGGGCGTGCTGCTGACCTATCCGCTGGTGCGCGGCGTACGCGTGGACACGCCGGGGCTTTTCATGTTTGGCTTCTGTGCGCCGGGCTTTTCCTCGGCGGACTATTTCCCGCTGCTGCCGTGGTTTTTCGTGTTCCTTTTCGGCGCGTGGGCAGGAAAATACATCAAGGCCGGACGGCTGCCGGGCTGGTTCTACCGTGCAAAAGCGCCGCACCTCGCCGCTGTGGGGCGGCACGCGCTGGCGGTGTATGTACTGCACCAGCCGGTGCTCTACGGCGTGACGCTTCTTTTGATGAAGCTTACGGGAAGGTGAGTGCGTGCATTACGGCGAGATCAAAAACTGCGACATTGCCAATGGCCTGGGCGTGCGCGTGACGCTGTTTGTTTCGGGCTGCACCAACCGCTGCGAAAACTGTTTTCAGCCGCAGACCTGGGCGTTTGACTATGGTACGCGCTTCACCCGCGAGACGGAGGACGAGCTGCTGCGCCTGCTTGCCCCGGCGTACATCAACGGGCTGACGCTGCTCGGCGGCGAGCCGATGGAGCCGGACAACCAGCGCGCGCTGCTGCCCTTTCTGCGCCGCGTGCGCGAAACGCTGCCGACAAAAACGATCTGGGCGTATTCCGGCTTTACATGGGAGGAGCTGCACACCCCCGGCGCGCACCCGCGCTGCGAGGTGACGGACGAGCTTTTACTGCTGCTGGACGTGCTGGTGGACGGGCGCTTCGTGCAGGCGCTGCACGACATTTCGCTGCGTTTTCGCGGCTCGTCCAACCAGCGCATCATCGACGTGCCGAAAACGCTTGCGTGCGGCGCGATCACACTTTGGGAGGAGAAATAACATGAGGGTTCTGCTCAAAAAGCTGCGCGAGGATGCGCTCCTTCCCACGCGCGGCTCAGCCGACGCGGCGGGTGTCGACCTCTACGCTCTGCCCGACGGCGACGGCGAGGTCACCATTCCCGCGCACCATACCGTGATGATCCCCACCGGGCTTGCCGCTGCGCTGCCGCAGGGCACCTTCGGCGCGGTGTTCGCCCGCAGCGGGCTTGCGAGTCGTCAGGGGCTGCGCCCGGCCAACTGTGTGGGTGTAGTGGACAGCGACTACCGCGGCGAGCTGTTCATCGCCCTGCACAACGACAGCGAAACGCCGCGCACCGTGCGCCGGGGCGACCGCATCGCCCAGATGGTGCTGCTGCCGTATCTGCCCATCGAATTTGAAGAGACGGACGCCCTGCCCGAAACCCTGCGCGGCGAAGGCGGCTTCGGCTCCACGGGACGATGAGGCAGAAGTAAGCCTGGCACACGATAAAATGCTTGACAATCCGGCGGGGCAGTGCTAAACTATTTGGCGTTAAAACGGCATTGACGGAGAAGAAACCGCAACGCACCGCCCAGAGAGGGACGTATTTTTGCTGCAAGCGTCCTGCGGAGGCCGCGGCTGTACCGCTCCCGAGCCGCCCGCGACGAGCGGGACGGGGCCGCCCGTTACAGCGGACACAAGCGACGGTGCTTTGCGCCGTAAGCAGGGTGGAACCGTGGAGTATTTTTGCTTCACCCCTGAGAAACTCGGGGGTGAAGCTTTTTTGCACCCTCAAC
>CAYPLM010000058.1:0-9847 GCA_964411575.1 uncultured Oscillibacter sp.
GCCCTGGCCAGGGCCGTGAGGCTGCGATCCGTGCGCTGCAGGCCGTGGGTCTCGAGGTGACCATGATCAAGGACGTCACCCCCATCCCCCACAATGGCTGCCGTCCCCCGAAGCGTCGCCGCGTCTAATATTTTAGGAGGTATAAGCTATGGCAAGATACACCGGAGCAGTCTGCCGCCTTTGCCGCAGAGAGGGTCAGAAGCTCTTCCTGAAGGGCGACCGCTGCTATACGGATAAGTGCGCCCTCGAGCGTCGCGCGTACGCTCCCGGCATGCACGGCAATGCAAGAAACAAGAAGCTCAGCGAGTATGGCGTTCAGCTGCGCGAGAAGCAGAAGGCTCGTCGTTACTACGGCGTTCTCGAAAGCCAGTTCGCTGAATATTTCGAGATGGCCAGCAAGCGCAAGGGTGTCACCGGCGAAAACCTGCTCGCCATCCTTGAGTCCCGTCTGGATAACGTTGTTTATCGTCTCGGCTTCGCCATGAGCCGCGCTGAGGCCCGTCAGCTCGTCCGCCACGGCCACTTCACCGTCGACGGCAAGAAGGTCAACATCCCCTCTTACCTCGTCAGCGTTGGCCAGACCATCGAGCTGCGTGAGTCCAGCCGCAGCCTTGACAAGTTCAAGGGTTCTCTTGAGGCCAACGGCTCCCGCGTCATCCCCAAGTGGCTTGACATGGACAAGACCCACAACATTGCCAAGGTCGTTGCAGTTCCCGCCCGCGAGGATATCGATCTCCCGATCGAGGAGCACCTCATCGTCGAGTTGTACTCCAAGTAATCCGGGGAGGCCCTCAACTGTCCCACGCAATGTTAATCATGCGGTCATTTCGGCCGCATCACTGAGAAGGAGGGTAACTGCATGATTGAAATTGAGAAGCCCCAGATCGAATGTGTCGAGGACTCCGCCAACAGCTCCTATGGCAAGTATGTCGTTGAGCCCCTGGAGCGCGGTTACGGTATCACGCTGGGCAATGCGCTGCGCCGCATTATGCTCTCGTCCCTGCCCGGCACCGCAGCTACCGCCATTATGATCGCAGGCGTCCAGCACGAATTTTCCACCATCCCCGGCGTGAAGGAGGATGTGACGGAGATCGTTCTCAACATCAAGAGCCTGATCACCAAGCTCCACAATGCTGAGGGCAGCAAAACCGTTTACATTGAAGCCAAGGGTCCCTGTGAGGTGACTGCCGGCGACATCAAGTGTGACAGCGAAGTCGAGGTGCTCAACCCCGAGCTGCACATTGCCACGCTCGACGTCGACGCCACGCTGAACATGGAGATCAGCCTCTCCCACGGCCGCGGCTATGTGCCTGCAGACCGCAACAAAACGCCGCAGACCCCCATCGGCACCATTCCCGTCGACTCGATCTACACCCCCGTCTACAAGGTCAACTACACCGTGGAGAACACCCGCGTTGGCAACATGACCGACTTCGACAAGCTCACGCTTGAAGTGTGGACGGACGGCACGATCTCCTCGCGCGATGCCGTGTCCCTGGGCGCGAAGATCCTGTGCGACCACTTTTCGCTCTTCACCGACCTCTCCGATGCCATCGGCAGCAAGTCTACCGTGGTGGAGAAGGCAGAGAGCACGCGCGACAAAGTGCTTGAGCTGACCATCGAGGAGCTCGACCTGAGCGTGCGCAGCTTCAACTGCCTCAAGCGTGCCAACATCAACACGGTGGAGGATCTCATCTCCAAGACCGAGGACGACATGATGAAGGTGCGCAACCTGGGCCGCAAGTCCCTGGAAGAGGTCATCAACAAGCTGGCCATGATGGGTCTCACCCTCGCCAGCGACGAAAACAACTGATCCCGGATCGTAAACTACGGCTCCGCGCCGCAGGAAGAAAGTCCACCATTAATCCTTACAAGGAGGAAATCCAATATGCCCGGAACTCGTAAGCTCGGCAAGACCACCGATCAGCGTATGGCGATGCTCCGTCAGCAGGTCACCGACCTTCTCGACGGCGGCAAGATGGAGACCACCGTCACCCGCGCCAAGGAGATCAAGCCTCTGGCTGAAAAGATGATCACTCTCGGCAAGAAGGGCGATCTGGCTGCGTACCGTCAGGCGATGAGCTTCATCACCCGCGAGGACGTGTGCAAGAAGGTCTTCAAGGAGATCGCTCCCGGCTATGCTGAGCGCAACGGCGGCTACACCCGCATCGTGCGCACCGGCGTGCGCCGCGGCGACGCCGCTGAGACCGCCATCATCGAGCTGGTCTAAGCACAAAGAAATGAGAAGCCCTTATATCCGGCGATTCGCGAGGCCGGATATAAGGGCTTCTGTTTTTTTGCTGACAGCACGCATTTACGTGCTGCTTTTTTGATTTGAAGTGTAATAATTAGCGCTTTGGTTGTCATTTTTAGCGCTGGCCTTTTGTCGCGCATGCTGTATAATTGATTTCGATACGCGGGGAGACCGTTCCCGATGAAAAAGGAGAAAATCAGCATGGCAAATCAAAACGATGCCCATAAACAGCTTCGGCTCATCGCACCGAACACCCCCCACGGATATGCCTCGCCCGACTCCGCGATTGGACGGGCGTATGCCGCTGCTGTGAATGGCGCAGTGCACGAATTCAAAGAGGCAATGCCCATTGCGGTGACGTCGGATAAGAGAAAAGAGGTAGAGTCGGTCAACACGGGCTTTAGCAAGATGAGACAGCACATTGCAAATCAAATGATGCAATATGTCATCGAGCATGGCGGCATGGTGGAGGCTTGGCCCGACCCCGCCGACGGTTTTTCCTTTACCTTCGTCAATGACGATGGGACACGGGATTGGGATGCAGAGACCTATCACTTCAACTACTTTGCGGAGAGCTATAAAAGCGAATACGATGCGGCCGCCGCCCCCGGCAAGCTTCAATATCGCAACCATGCCGTTTTCGCGCGTGAGAAAAGCGCAAGCGGACGCTACGAGGCTGAGGTCGACGCGGCATTCAATCAGTTCGCCCGCAATAACCCTATCAAATTCGGGTGGAGGCTGCTGATGATCTACCTGGTCGCGACATTGCTCATCTGCCCCATCCTGTCCACGATTTATCTTGTGCTTTTGCAGTTCGTCCTGTCGAACCCGGAGGCGGTCGCGGAGTCTGTCAGTGGCGTGGCAAAGCTGCTCATAACGGGGGTGAAGCCGCTTACCGAATGGTTCGGTGAGCTGTCTCTGCCCGATTGGCTGTCCGTTCCGCTGTCGATGGTCGGCACGTTGGTGTTCCTTATCCTGTTCCTGATCCCCGTACTGATGACCTACCTGCCCAATCTGCTCTACGGCCTTGTCGGAAGCTCTGTGATTGCCGCAGTGATCTACGGCGTGCTTATGATCGGTGCCGGCTATGTGGGGCTACAGAGCGTGTGGTCTTTTCTGGGCAGACATTTTCCTAAGGCAAATCTTGGCGAGGGCTTTCGAGGCTTGCATCACTTTTTGGAACTTTTTGTAAGCCCAACGTGGGGAGCGCTGAAGGCAGAGGACAGGGAGACGGAAAAGGACTTTGACAGGCTGGCCAAGGAATTCCACAGGCAGTGGTACGACTATGTCTGCGAACAGACGCAGGGGAAGGTGGAATTTAAGTCGAGAGGAGTCGTGCCGGTGACGGTGAAGGGCATGTCCCGCGACGAATATCGGGAATACCGCGCAGAACGCGAAGCGGAGGTTGTCGAAAGGCGCAGAGAAGAGGAAGCGCGTGAAGCGCGAGCGGCGGCCCTGCGCGGCGAGATCGAGAGCAGGGAAAGAGACCTCGATATTTTCACGGGCGGCAGCGGATATACGGCGGAGGAAAAGGCGCTGCGCGGCGATCTCTCACAATCGGACTATGCCGATTACGACTATTATAAAGAAAAGTGGGTCGACAAAAAGACCACGGACAATTGACGTGCCCGCATGTCGGGTCATAAAGAAGCGGCGTCTTCGGATGCTGTAGAAAAAGGTGGGGGAAACCATGAGTCAATCCAATCATAGCTTCTTACATTTTCTCGTCAAGTGGCGGGAAGAACTAAACTATCTCCTTTGGGCGGCGATGATCCTGAAGGCAAGCAGCGCATTGCTGCAGCTGATCGGCGGGATACGCATCCTGCATTTCCTGAAAACTGTGGGATGCGTTGTCGATTTTGCGAGCGGCGTGGTTCTCGTCGCGTTCTTTATTGCGGAACTGTTTTTGCTGCCGCCGTGGGGCTTGCTGCTAATGCTCGTGCTCATCGGCTTCGTGATGTTTTTCATCCCGTATGCGGTGACGGTGGTTGCGAGCCTGCTGGCGGGCTCCCTTCTGCTCTTTCTCATCGCCCTGCCTGTTTGCTATCTGCTCAGCGGGGTCATAGCGACTTTTGTGGGCGGCGTTCTGACCTCGATCGAGGTGGTAACGGTGTCCGCACCGCTAACCATTGCCCTGGGGATAGGCACCGGCGTTGCGGCCACAGGCGGAGCGGTGGCATATGGCACAAAGGTTGCCCTTGACAGTGCCGAGGAAGCCGTACAAAAGGGAACCATGAGGCGTGCCGTTCTGGGGATATTGGCGAATCTGGTGATTTTTACGGCAATCGGGTGGCCGGTGCTGTCCGCAACCAAATCTGTTACCGGCATCATGGCCTTTAAGCCGGCATTGATGACGACGCAGGCCGTCCTCGACAATCTCAATCTGGCGGGAAGTACAAGCGTCAGCAACGATTACAAGACTTATTTTGACAAAGAAAAAGATTGGGTATTTGGAAGCAATTTCTACTCTGCGTATATTAACAACGGGAATAACAATATGACGCAGGGGAAAACAAACAGGTTTGCCGGGAATCAAACAGCGATGGCCGTTCTTATCAATGGGACGCTTCGTGTGTATGACAGCGAACAGACGAAAGGATATGTTCAGGTTTCGTATAAGCCTCGTGAAACAGATGCGTTGGTCCTGGTCGGTTCAGAGGCATTCGTCTTCGGCCATAACAAGGTATTGGTCTGCGGAAGCGATGGCCGCTACACCTGGAAAAAGACGAAATGGACCAGCGAATTTGAGGAACTGTCCGAGGGAGAGCAATTCGAGCGGGTATATGATATCTTAGAGCGTCAGAACACCGAGGAGAAATTGAAATTTTCCTATGACGAAGTCGGTGTGGTCGCCTATGCCCAGAGAAACGGTTTGCTGCTTGGCTATGATGCGGAAAGCCATACGGCGGTTTTCTCGTCAAGAGGGGAAAACGGCGCTGTGACGGTTTACAGGCAGTCCAAGCCGGGAGAACGGGAAGAATTGGGCACCTTGACACCTACCTATGCCCCGGAGGGCGGCCTGCCCTATTACGCCGACATGGACGAAGGTGTTGTGATCTATCTGGAAGGGAAACAGGTAAAAGCTCTGGTTCTGGACAGCTGGGAAGAATCCACCATGTTCACGCATCCGGAATGGGACGGAGACGAGGTGAGCCTTACGTCGATTCACTATGGTGATGTAGGGGAGGAAGGCCGGTACTATATTTACCTCGACGATCAAAAGAGAAGATGGGCGGATCCCCGCTTGATCGGTGTAGAAAATGTTTACAATGCGGAATGGGAAGTTGAGGTGACGAAGATATCGGGGTTTGCCGGAGGGTATTTTTACTCGTTCCAATATGATGACAGCAGCCTGCTTTCAAAGCTGACCTACCTGGAGGATTACAAGACCAAACGGGACAGCGGCGCCTCCTGGTCGGAACTGACTTATATCTGGTCGGAGCCATGGCTCTATCAACGCACCTTGCTGCAAAGAAGCACCTATGCTCCGCCGACGGAGCAATAGAGTCTGGCAAAAGAAGAAAAAGCGCGCCGCATCGGTGATGCGGCGCGCTTCCCAGCGTATCAAAGAACCCCCGGCATTCCGAGCAAGTTTCGCACACTGGCGTGGGAATCCGTACTTCCACACTGGATTGGTTCGGAAACACGCGAAAAGGACGGATTGCCACACCAGTGACATCGGTCACTTACTTCGCAATGACGCTTTTTTGACAGGCTCGCGCGCCGCCCGCTGCTTGCGGGCGGCGCTTTTGCGCTTGTCATTCTGCGCGCAGCGCGAGGTATTGCAGCGCTGTGCTGAGAAGCACGCACGCCAGAATGCCCAATCCCACCGGCATGGGCGAGCCGCTGGCAAACAAAAATGCCGCCATCGCTGCGAGCAGCAGGCACACCGCGCTGCCGATGAAGATGCGGCGGCTTCCCGCCTCGTCTGGTCGCAGCAGCCGATGCAGCAGGCATGCGAGCATCGCTGCCGTCAAAACGGCAGTGAGCAGCGGGAAGAGATTGCCGTACCCAGCGGGCAGCGTATCCCAATATGCGCAGTAGGACACGCGCTGCGGCTCGCCCGGCGGTGACGCCCAGCGCATACGCACGCCGTGGGGAATAAACTCCAGCGCAAGCGCGCCCGCAAGGCACACCAGCGCGGCGATACGCGCCGTGCGCGGACGCAGCGAGACACGCGCCGCCCGGCGCGGCTTCCAGAAAATGCCCATCGCCAGCGCCAGAAGTATCACAGCAAGCAGCGGCAGCCATATCGCGCTTACGCCGGACACGAGAAGCGAGTACAGAAAGCACAGCGCAGCCCCCACGACCAGAAGCGTGATCAGCAGCCGCCGCCCCACGCTGCCCGCGTACTCCAGCGATGAGAGCACGGCGTGCTCCGCGCTTTTCGTCTGTTGCGTTGGTTCGGCCGCCTCGCCGTTGACCAGCTCCGCCACGCTTATGCCCAACGCTTCGGCCAGCGCGGGCAGCGTGGAGACATCGGGAAAGCCGCGCCCCGTCTCCCAGCGTGAAACGGCCTTGTCTGTCACACCCAGACGCTCGGCCAGCTGTCCCTGTGTCAGCGCCTTTTCCTTGCGGCACTGCGCGATAAACGCGCCGGTTTTTTTCAGATCCATGGGATATCCTCCTTGCCGTACTGCCTGAATTTTACCAAATCAGCGCATGAGAGTCAATCTATGCATCATATACCTCGCCCGCAGGGCATAAATTCAGGCGGGGAGGTGTGGATGTGAGGCGAAAAAATGCGCTGCTGTGCCTGTTGCTGCTGCCGCTTTTGGTGCTGGCGTCGTTTTCCCCGCAGGAGGAGAAGCTGGTGGCGCTCACCTTTGACGACGGGCCGTGGCCGCAGACCACCGCGCAGCTGCTCGACGGTCTTGCCGCGCGGGGGGCAAAGGCCACGTTCTTTGTCATCGGCGAGCAGCTTGACAGCAGGGAGGACGTGGTGCGCCGCATGGCGCAGGAGGGGCATCAGGTTGGCAGCCACACCTGGTCGCACAGCAACCTCGGCGCGGTGACGGTTTCCGAGGCGCTCAGCGAGATTGCGCGAACCGAGGCAGCGCTGACACAGCTTCTGGGCGAGGGGACATACTGGCTGCGCCCGCCGTGGGGCTTTCTCAGCGAGCAAGCCGCCGCTGCGGTGGGCGTGCCCATGCTCTACTGGTCGCTTGACACCGAGGACTGGCGGCTGCGCGACGAGGAGGCGGTGTACCGCGCCATCGTGGAACATGTGCAGCCGGGCGACGTGGTGCTGCTGCACGACCCGTATCCGACCACCGTGCAGGCCGTTCTGCGCGCCGTGGACGCGCTTTCGCAGCAGGGTTACCGTTTTGTTACCGCGCAGCAGCTGTTCGCGCAGACGGGCGTTACGCCGCAGCAGGGTGTGCTGTACGCCTCCCCCACGCTGGTGAGGACGATCAGCGGCGGATAAAAAAGCTGCTATAGAGAAAATGGGCTGCCTCGTCACGAGACAGCCCATTGTGAGGCCGTCAAAAAGCCGGCTGACGCCGCTTTTTTGAGAAGGCTTGCAGCCCGCCGCAGCGCACTCGCTGCGCTCGTACGTTTGCGGGCCGAGAAGAGTTTTTCCGACGTACATGCCGCCGGAAAAAACGATCAAACTACTTTCGCGTCTGCGGACGCGAAACTCTGAGAGGCTTTTTCAATAGGTAAAAAAGGAGCTGCCTCGTCACGAGACAGCCCATTTTTGGTGTGTGGAGAAAATCAGATGATGTTGAGAACAAGGGTGAACACCAGGAAAGCGGCGCCGACCCACTTGGTCGCGCGGGCGAGCTTGGCGTCGAGAGACTTGGCCTTGTTCTTCGCCATAAAGGAATCGGCCACGCCGCCGATCGCGCCGGAGAGGCCAGCGGACTTGCCGGACTGGAACAGGACGATCGCGATGACGAACAGACCGCAAAGAACCTGAAGAATGGTGAAAATGATTTCGAGAGCAGTCATGATGGGAAACCTCCAATACATTGATGCGGCGCCAATCGGCGCAATATTCCATAGGTGCATATCATACCACAGGTTTCTTTGAAATGTCAAGTGTTTCTTCGCCCTTCTTTGCCTTTTCGCGAAGAGCGCGCAAAAGTTTGTGCTGCAGCGTTGTCAAGCGGGCACATTTCCTGTATAATATGGAGCAGGGAAAGAAAGTGTGATAGCAAATCGGAATATTTTTGCCGAATCATACAGGATGTGATCGAATGAAAACAAAAGAAAAGGCTTTTCTCCCCGTCTCGCGCGAGGAGATGATCGAGCGCGGCTGGTACTACTACGACTTTCTGGTCGTCGGGGCGGACGCCTATATTGACCACCCCAGCTTTGGCACCACCATCATCGCCCGCGTGCTTGAGGCCGAGGGCTACCGTGTGGCCATTCTGCCCCAGCCCGACTGGCACAGCGCCGACGCATTTCGTGCCATGGGGCGGCCACGCTACGGCGTGATGATTGGCGGCGGGAACATCGACTCGATGGTCGCCCACTACACTGCCGCGAAAAAACGCCGCACGCTCGACCTCTACTCGCCCGGCGGCAAAATGGGGCTGCGTCCCGACCGCCCAACCATCGTGTATGCAAACCGCGTGCGCGAGGCGTGGGGCGATATCCCTGTCGTTGTCGGCGGTCTGGAGGCGAGTCTGCGCCGCTTCGCGCATTACGACTACTGGGACGACAAGGTGCGCCGCGCGCTGATCTTTGACGCGCAGGCCGACCTTCTGGTCTACGGCATGGGCGAATATGCCACGCGCGAGATCGCCCGCCGCCTCGCCAGGGGTGACAAGGTAAACACCATTACAGACGTGCGCGGCACAGCGTTCATTGCCAAAAACGAGGACGCGTGCGCGTATGAGCATTTGCCCTGCCCTTCATTTGAGCAGGTGCGCGAGGACAAGCGCGCCTATGCCGAGGCGACGAAGCTGGAGTACGACGAGCACGACCCCATTCGCGGCCGCGCGCTCACGCAGCGCCACGGCGAACGCGTGCTCATTGTCAATCCGCCCGCTATGCCGCTCACGCGCGAGGAGCTGGACGAAGTGGCCGAGCTGCCCTACATGCGCGAGGTGCACCCCATGTACGAAAGCCGGGGCGGCGTGGCTGCCATCGACGAAGTGCGCTTTTCCGTCACGCACAACCGCGGCTGCTTCGGCGGATGTAACTTCTGCTCGCTGGCGTTTCACCAGGGGCGCATGATCACCTCGCGCAGTATCGAGTCCTGCGTGCGCGAGGTGGAGGGCTTTACACACGACCCCAAGTTTAAGGGCTATGTGCACGACGTGGGCGGCCCGAGCGCCAACTTCCGCCACCCCTCCTGCAAGCAGCAGTGCGAGCGCGGCATGTGCAAGGGCAAAAGCTGCCTTGCGCCCTACCCGTGCAAAAATCTGGATGCCGACCACAGCGAGTATCTGGAGCTTCTGCGTCGCCTGCGCAAAATTCCGGGCGTGAAAAAGGTGTTTGTGCGCAGCGGCATTCGCTATGACTATATGCTCGAGGATAAGAGCGGCGAATTTTTCTCCGACCTTGTGCGCTACCACATCTCCGGGCAGCTCAAGGTCGCGCCGGAGCACTGCGTGGCGGGCGTGCTGGACTACATGGGAA